>CAJFOC010000038.1 GCA_904395815.1 uncultured Holdemania sp. | reverse complement strand
TTACGACTTGTGGTTCACTACACTTGGCGGTAACTACCTGTGGTTGGCTTATCTCCAACTGAATTCGTGCCATGCCCGGCACACAAGGAAAACCGGTTTTGCGCTGTAAAACCGGTTTTGTTGTTGTTGGATCGATGTTCTGTCTGCTCTGATTCTCCCCGATCTATCTTGTCTGATTGGGATTGGCGAAACGGTGGCGAACCTCTTCCAGAAACTTGCCGGCGGCACGGGAAAAGACCTGATATTTTTTCCAGACCAGCGTAACGGAAATCTCAAGCTGCGGAGACAGCGGACGAAAACAGAGCGGACTGTCGCCGGAAGTATTGATGATGTGCTCCAGCCCCAGCGCATACCCCAGCCCCTCCTGAACCATCAGCGAGCCGTTATACAGCAGATTGTACGTCCCCACGATGTTCAGATCGGTCAGCTGATGACCAAACCAGTCGCTCAGCAGTTCAGCGGAAAACGCCTGACGGGAAAGAATCAGCGGCAAATCCCGCAGATCCTGCGCCGTGATCGCTTGTTTCTGCGCCAATGGACTGTCTTTAAGCATCAGCACGCCCCAGATCTCCCGGGCGGGAATTTCCAGCGTCTCATACCGGGGATCGTGGATACGCTGCATCAACAGTCCGAAATCGATCAGTCCTTTCTCCAGCTCCTCCATCACATCCTTGCCATCGCCGCTCAGCACATGAAAACGGATATCCGGATATTGCCGGCGAATCTGCCCGGCCGCCTGAAACAGACAGCGGACGCCGTCGCTTTCCCCGGCGCCGATCAGCACATCCCCGGCTATGTTCTGATCTGAAACCTGAATTTCCTGTTCTGTACGCTGTACCAGCGAAAGAATTTCCTCTGCCCGCTTGCGCAAAATCATTCCCTCTTCGGTCAGTGTCACCTTACGGCTGCCCGGCGTTCCCCGGATCAGCAGCGGTTTGCCCAGTTCCTGTTCCAGCGCCTTCAGCTGAGTGGACAGCGTCGGCTGCGAAAGGTGCAGCGAAGCGGCCGCGGCGGAAATATTCTGTTCCCGGGCCACAGCCAGAAAATATTGAAGAACACGAAGTTCCATGTCCGTTTCCCCCCTTTTTGCCGTCAGTATATCACAGAAATTTCTTTCATAGAAATTTTCTATCGATGGCAATAACGAATGAGTATTCGCTATATGAAGAATCTTTGTTTACAATAACAGCAGAACCGGTGGATCCATTGCCGACAAGGAGGAAATGCCATGCGGAAAACAGCATCAGAAGAACTCAGCATTCAGGATCTGAGCGAGAACCTGGCGGCAGCCGGCTGCGACGAAGCGCTGATCCGCGAATGGATCCAGCTGCATCAAAACCATGAGCTGCCTGCCCAGCTGCAGCTGCTGCAGCGTCATCGGCAGTCTTTGCTGGACAGCATTCATCATCAGGAACATCAGATCTGCTGTCTGGATTATCTTGTCTACCGGCTGGAAAAGAACGATGTTTCAACTGAAGGAGGAAACGATCATGAACCTGATTCAAAATCAGACATTCGATGAAGAGCGCGCTCTGTACGGACGCAGTGATCTGCGTGTGGAAGATTGCCGCTTTGACGGTTTGGCGGATGGCGAAAGCGCCCTGAAAGAATGCCGTCGTATTGACGTCCGTCACTGTTTTTTCAACCTGCGTTATCCGCTGTGGCATGTCCATTCACTGCAGGTCAGCGACAGCGAGATGACCGAAGGCTGCCGGGCGGCGTTGTGGTATTGCGAAGAGGTAACATTGCGCCGCATGCGCATGCATGGGATCAAGGCATTGCGGGAATGCCGGCAGATCACAGTGGAAGATTGCGATATTCTCTCGCCGGAATTCGGCTGGTTCAATCATCAGATCACAATGAACCACTGCACTGCGGAAAGCGAGTATTTCATGATGCGCAGCCGCGATCTGCAGTTTCACCACGTCCGCATGAAAGGCAAGTATTCTTTTCAGTATATTGAAAACGCTGTTTTTGAACATTGCGAATTCGACACCAAAGACGCATTCTGGCATGCCCGCAACGTTGTGGTGCGCGATTGTGTGATCAAAGGAGAATACCTGGGTTGGTACAGCGATCATCTCACATTGGAGCGCTGCCGGATCATCGGCACGCAGCCGCTGTGTTATTGCCGCAATCTGAAGCTGATCGACTGTGAAATGGTGGATACGGATCTGGCCTTTGAACGGTCTGAAGTTCAGGCTGTGATCACAACTCCGGTTCTCAGCATCAAAAACCCGCTGTCCGGAACGATTCAGGTCCCTGCCGTGAAAGAGATCATTCACGATCTGCCTGAAGCCGCCGGTCAGATTGTGCTGAGTGAAACGACAGACGCAATTTCGGCATGAATTTCGCCGCTTGACCATCATCCCCCTGATCGTGCTATACTGAATGCGGATCAAAAAGAAAGGAGACTCGCATGCTGGAGTACAAATTTGACACCCAACTGCTGATCGAGGGTCAAAATCTGTCGGAAGATGCGATCAACGATTACATCACCAAGCATTTTGCCGGAGATTGCCTGCTGGCGGTCGGGGACGATGAGCTGATCAAAATTCATTTTCACACCAACGAACCGTGGAAAGTGCTGGAATACTGCGCTTCTCTTGGGGAAATCTATGATATCGTTGTGGAGAACATGGAACGCCAGGCTGACGGATTGCATGGATAACAAAAACAGGATTCGGGAATGTTGCTTTCCGAATCCTGTTTTATTTTCATAACCGGTTCTTCCTGTTTCTTCAAACGTCGCATACGCACTGACAGATAGCATCCCAGAAGCGCGGCGATAACGCCCATCAGCGTTCCCAGAATGCCGTTTACAGAAGGATTCTGCGTCTCATCCGCAAAGGAGAGAATCGCCGCCTGCGTCAAAACCAGCGAAATCAGCGAAGTCGCCAGACTGATGGTTTTCAGCACATGAAGCAAAGGTGTCGCTGCTTTTCGATAACGGAAGACTCCCCACAGATTCAATCCGATTTCCGTAAAGGTGATCGCCGCGATTGTAATGGCGAGAATCTTGTCATAGACAACGATGCGCGGATGCCAGATCGACCACAGCGAATACCCGACATACAAAAGACTGGCCGCGATCATGATCAGGGCTGCCATCTGATAATATCGAAATGACCGGCCGGTTTCCGTGCTTTTGCGGATTTCCGGAATCAGTGCGCAATAGCGTGCCAGTGCCATGCCCAGCGTATACCCGCCGTTCATGCAGGCAAACACCGACAATGCCAGAACACCGGAAATCACTTTGCCCAACCCCAGCAGCAGATTCAACGTGCTGCTGACTCCGGTGATATGAACGGTTCGGCGGCCTGAGCTGCCATAGCGCTTTTGGATCTTATCGCTTGTCTGCCGCAGTGTTTTGAACTTCATTCTTTTCCTCCTGATCTTTCTGACCCCTGCCTGCCGGAAAACGACTTTCGGCAAACAGGAACGATTCATCTCCGCTCCTGTTCAAGAGCCATGATTGTCATCCTTTTTTCGGATCGCTTTCGGGATATCGCTGCCTTATTTTCTTCATCTTCATTGATTATAACCTGATTAACAACTCATCGTCCGCTTTGCGTTCAAATTTTGAAAAAGAGGACAGGAACGAATCGAAAAACAATTGTCCGTTCCGGAATTTTGTCACGCGGACACAACAGTCCATGATCACGCAAAAAAATACAGTCTGCCTGAGCAGAGAGAAATCGTCCAGCACAGTGAGCTGATGCGGAATGATAGCAAGCGATCATGACCAGTCTTATTTTTTCAGTGTGGCCTGTCAAAAAACAGAGCTGAGATCAATCCCAGCTCTGTTTTATTTTACCCTTGATCAGCAATTCAGTTCAGATCCGCCGCAGCCGCAGTTCCCGCATCTCTGCCGGTTGTGGCATACAGCCCCAGAGAAGCAGCCAATACGTAGTTTTCATTGTAGAAATACCGGTTGCTCATTTCGCCTGCCGCATACAGACCGGCAATCGCGTTGCCCTCTTCATTGATGACACGGCCCTGTTCATCAGTCAGAACGCCGCCCTGTGAACCGAAGGTCGTCGGATAGAACTTCAACGCGTAGAACGGAGCGGTCTGCAGAGAAACCAGATTTTCAGCCGGCTTGCCGAAATCTTCATCCTCGCTGTTTTCCGTCATCGTCTGATAGCGGTCATATGTCGCCTGCAGCGTCGCGGCATCCACATTCATGCCCTCAGCCAGCTCTTCGATCGTTTCACCCTTGACAACGACGCCAGCTTCAACGCCCTGTTCCAGGATCGCCGTGATATCGGCATCGGCAGAATCATAAATGTAATAGAATGGCGCATTGCCGTCCTGGATCATATCCGAACCCAGTGCGTCAACATAAATCGGAGTTTCGCTGGCGAAGCGTTCTCCCCTGGCGTTGACTCCCAGCTGATTCATCGTCGTCAGAGAAGCCGCATCCGCTACCGCCGCGCTGAACTGCGGATCCACGGTTGTCGCATAAATCGAAGTAAAGAAATTCTCAAACGGAACCGCTCCGGCGGACAGCGCCATCGTCATGCCATCGCCGACCGATCCGACCGCCGCGACGGAAATCGTACCGGCCTGCGCCACTTTCGGTGAATACTGTTCAACCATCTCATCGTTGCCGGAAATACCGCCGGTCGCCAGAATGACCGCTGAAGTATTGAAGGTAATGCGGGAATCCGCCGTTTCCGCGATCAGTCCGGTAACAGCTCCGCTGTCGTCCACGATCAGTTCCTCGCCTTTGCATTCCATGATGATTTCGATTCCCTTGTCCTCGGCAATCGCTACCAGATCATCAACCAGTCCGCGGCCGCCTTCCAGGTGACGGGCTACCGGATAAGCGCCAAAGCCGGTAAAGATTTCCTCATCAAAACCGACGCCCAGATTGTACAGCCAGTCTACCGTTTCACCGGTACGGCTGACCACGTTGTTCCAGCGTTCCTCATCCGGATATCCGGAATCCTGTCCGGAATAGCTCATACGCTCATCCCAGTAATCGCGGAACGTATCCAGAGAATCGTCAAAGCCGGAATCTTCGTACAGCTGCGAATCGATGCAGATCAGATAACCGCCGGCAATGGCTGTGGTTCCGCCGGTCGTCGCCTGTTTTTCAATCATGACGACATCCGCGCCGCCCTCTGCCGCGCTGATCGCCGCCGTCAGACCGGTAATACCGCTGCCGACAACGACGACATCCGCTTCACGGGTTTCTTCCGTTTTCTCCGCTGTCGTCTGTTCAACCGGAGTCTTCAGCGCTTCCGGATCAGCACCCGCCTGGCTGACGCAGTCTTCTACCGCAGCCAGAATACCGTTGCTGGTCATCGTCGCGCCGCTGACCGTATCCACCGCCAGGCTTTGAGCCTCAACGATGTCAGCCGGAATCCGTTCCAGCGCCGGATCGGCAATGCCTGCCGTCTCGGCATGTTCGGTAACGGTTACCGATTCAATTTTGTCAGAGCTGAAGACGACTTCCACCGTGATCGGCCCGTTGTTTCCGTTTGCGGTCCCGGTATAGGTTCCGGCCTGATACAAGCCTCCCTGATCCGTGGATGACGTCTGAGACGTACATCCGCTCATGCAGAGCAGGCCCGCAAGCAGAAGACAGAGTATTTTCTTCATTTCGTTTCCTCCTCTTCCATGCGTTAACGCATGTTCATTTCATCACAATTATACATCCACGCATAACTTCAGGCAACCACAAATTCCGGTTTTCGAAAAAAAGTGACGGCCGGGATGTTTTCCTGTCGAACAGACAGAGCTTCCTCATTTTGAATTCGGTTGTCAGACATGAAAAAAAACTGCCGATTTACGGCAGCTTTGGAGTACCATAGCGGGCCAGAAACAGATCGACAAACTGATCTGCGTATTGTTCCAGTGGATGCTTGGAAATGAAGGAAAAGGCATTTCTTTTGACCTCGTTAAGACCGAAGACATAAATGTACAGCAATTCAACCATCTCGTCCGGATCCGCGTCCATACGCAGTTCATGACGCTGCTGAGCCTGAATGCAGGCCTGTTTTTTCAGCTGATAAATCTGTTCGTAAAGCTCATGGATCTCGCTGACCACCGGTTCGCCTTTGCCGCCCAGACCGGCCTGACGCAGCAGAGATTCATGCGAGGAACAGAACACAATGTCTTTTCTCAGCTTGACGTCAATCGGATCCTCTCCCTCAAAAATCGCCAGATACTGCGCCCGAAGACGGACCATTTCTTCCTGCATCACCGCCAGATACAGCTCTTTCTTGTTTTTGAAGTAATAATACAGCGGACCCCGGCTCACTCCGGCCTGACGGCCAATCTGTTCCAGATTGGTTCCGCTGTAGCCATAACGGGCAAAATGATCGCGGGCAATGACCAGCAGCCGTTCCCGGGTCTGATGATCTTGTTGTTTCATCATCTTCCTCCTTCCCTTACCACAGCCATTGCGACAGCAGCAGAATCAGCGGCATCGTGAACAGGCTGAAAATGGTAGACACACTGACGATCTGAGCGCCATAGCGGCTGTCCAGACCGAACATCTGAGCGAAAATCGGCGCCAGCACCCCCACCGGAGCAGCCGCTCCGATCAGGATAATGGAACGAATTTCGTTGAAGCGAACAGGCACCAGAGCAAACAGCAGTACGATCAGTAACGGCACGACGATCAGCCGGCAGAAGCTGACATAGTACACGCGGCGATCCCGAAACATGTCCAGCAGTCTGCCTTTGGCCATGTACGCGCCCAGTACCAGCATGGCCAGCGGCGTGTTCAGCGACCCCAGCGAAGAGATCGCTTCCATCAGCGGAGCCCAGGGCTTGACCGGTATCAGAAACACCAGGATGCACAGAAACAAACTGAGGATGCACGGATTGGTCAGGATCTTTTTCAATCGGATTTGCCGGCGGTCACCGGAAATGACCACCACGCCATACGTCCAGGCAAACAGATAAAAACAGGCGATAAACGGCGCCAGATAAAACACCGCCTGCGCGCCGAACACCCCGCTGACCAGCGGAATGCCGAGAAAACCGGCATTGGAAAACACCACCGAAAAGTGCTCGATTCGCTTATGCGAGCGAAACAGCAGCCGCGCTGATACAATGGCGATCAGATAGGCCGCCACAGACAAGCCAAACGAGATGATCAGTCCGCTGAGTTTTTCGCTGCTGAACGGCTGATGAAAGGAGGTGATCAAGGTGCAGGGCGTCGCCACCATCAGCAGAATATCGGAAAGCCTGGCCGTGGTCTGTTCGTCAAGCGTCCTGCGCCTGGCCAGAACCCAGCCCACCGCCATCATAAAAAACATGCGCACAATCTGGTAAAAAATCATGATTGCCGAATCCATCGTTGTTCCCCCTGAAATGCTCTTTCTTCAATTATAACGGATAGAATGGGCTTGTCGAGAAAAAACTGCCGGCAACGCCGGCAGCTTGCAATTACTCGCAGCGAACCCAGATCGGCGAACACCAGGCGCAGTGATCGTCTACCTGTTCTACCCGCAGGTAATAATAATCTTCCTGAGAACGCTGAGCATCCTCTACCGTGAAATCCATCGCGTCGCCATCGCCGTCGATTTCAAAGAGAACCTCATTGTTTTTGATGATCTGAATCTTGCGGATCGTGTTGACCGCCAGAACGCTGATTTCCATCTTCACCGGCAGTTCGGCGCTGATCAGAACCTCTTCTCCCATATGATGGGTCCCGATGGTCATCGAAGCCAGAATCCGCGCGCCGCTGGTTCCGTAAGTGAACCGCTGGTAAATGGCGTTCCAGACATTTTCACTGGTCAATGCCGGAACAAACGCCGCCATGATGCCGCCTTCGACGCCATGCTCCATCTGATGGGAATCCGAACCGGCGACAAACCCCAGGTGATACCCCCGGGCCAGCGCATCCTGAGCGCAGTGCCGTTCAAATTTCAGAATGTTCTTGGTGTAGCGCGACTGATTCTCATACTTCTCATAATCCGCATGACGGGAGAAAATTTCCACTACCCGCTGTACCTGCGGATCATGGTAATCCCAGTCTGTCGCCGCGGATACCAGTCCCCAGTTGGCTGCCGGATGATGCGGAATGCACTGCCCGCCGTCCTTTTTGATGCTGGCAAACAGCGCCAGCGGATTGTTTCCATCCGGATCGGTACTGCGGTACAGTCCTCCCGTGCTGGAAGGATAATAAACGTTTTTATGACCGAAATCATGTTTGTACTCGTTGGAAGTCCATTCATATGCCAGCAATACAGCGAATTCCGGTTCGCCGTTGAACAGATTACGGGTTGTCCGGTTCCACTCCCACTCCGCATCGGTAGCGATATCCGGATAATTGTCATGATCGGTCAAAGCGCAGAAATCCATCCGGGCATCTTTTTTCGCATAGTGATAATACTGATCAATTTCACCCAGCGCATCGGACAGATTGGATTGTCCGTGGATATCGCCGAAAACCAGCTGCAGATCACCATAGCCGTTCTTCTTCAGCCAGGCGCTGACCTCTTCCGGACGACGGCTGTCCAGCGCCTTTTCACCCGGGATCGGCTGAACGAACTGATCGATCTTCTTTTCAATTTCATTGTCGGCAAAAGCGCTCATTTCACTCAGCGCCACCTCGTTGTACACGATGCAGGCGTTGCGGTGCATATGTCCGTTGCGGTTGCCGAACTGCCAGACATAGTGCAGCGTGCCGGCCTCATCCAGCGCGATGTGCGGACGGATGGCGCAGTGTCCGTCATCGTAGGTAATGACGACCGGCTGCGACCATTCTTTCGCCGCGTTTCTCGTTTTGACGATGGCGTTGTATTTTCCCCAGGTATAGGCCACCGCCAGTTCACCCCGGCTGTTGGAAGTGATATCAATGTTGTTGTACCAGTTGCGGTTTTCGGTCAGCACCTCATAGTGATCGGTCACTACCTTGCCATCGATAACCGCCACATCGATCACGTTATTGCTGAAGTAACAATGACGGCCGTTTTCATACCAGGCAACGGTAACCTGATTGCCGCAGCGGGTCATAACCGGATGAGTGCAGTAAATATCGGTGCGGTTCAGCTGGATTTCTTCGCTCCACTGCCCGTCGATCTCTGCCCGTACCACGACGTCATACCCTTCGCCGTTGTATCGGTCATATGCGATGAAACGATGCCCGCAGCCGTCATGATCGAAAGCCGGACGATAGCTCTTCACGCTGAGATTGACAGTTTCCAAAGTCACCGTTTCCCCCAGCGTCGCGATAACGGTATCGCTATGGCCGACGCTTTGCCGGTTGTAAACGACGACCGGATGTTCGCCATCATCCTTGACCGATGGATAAAACAGCGCTTCGCCGCTTTCAATCACCTGAATCGGTCCGAACACCCCATCGCGATAGCTGCGGACACAGCAATGCCACTGTTCGTTGTCAAATTCGCTCCAGGCTACATACACGACATCGCGAAACGTATGCAGCGCCGGACGCAGCGCCAGTCCCCGGCCGGAAACCGTGACCTCTTCCTTCGGCTGTCCGTGCTCAATGCGGGCAAAACGGATGACCTCGGTATGATTGACATACCGCTGCCAGACGGCGAAAGTTTCGTTGGCGGAATTGACGGTCACATCCGGATACTGACTGCTGTTATTCCAGATATCGGTCAGCTCGGTTGAGCGGCTCTTGAAATGTTCCATATTTCCTCCTCTATTCATCTTCATATTTTCCAACACCGGCAGGCGGCTGGATGTTCTTGACGCCAAAGGCCAGAACCAGCAGCGTGACGATGTAAGGAATCATCTGCACCAGCTGCGAGGGAATACCGTAGCCCTGAACATAGATCTGCACTGCGTCGCACAGGGCGAACAGTGATCCGCACAACAGCACGTTGAACGGATTGTAGCGGGAAAGAATCGCAATCGCCACCGCGATATAACCGCGGCTGGAAGACATGTCCCGCACAAACATATTCAGGCTGTCAATCGACAGATACGCGCCAGCCAGCCCCGCCAGAGCGCCGCAGACGATCACGCCGATGTATTTGATCCGGCGTACCGGCACGCCCATGCTGCTGGCCGCCTTCGGATTTTCTCCTACCATCCGCATGCGCAGGCCAAACGGCGTTTTGAAAAGAATCCAGCCGCTGACAAGACAGGCGGCGATCGTGAAAATCAGCAGCACCGACTGCCGGGAAAGAATATCGCCGATGATCGGAATATCTTCCAGAAACGTCAGCTTTGTATTCAGTGAGGCAACCGCCTCGGAATTGCCCTTGTTGCCCCAGATAATCTGCATCAGCAGCGTGGAAGCCGCCGTAGCCAGAAGATTCAGGCCGATACCGCTGATCACCTGATTTACTTTGTAACGAATACACAGAACCCCATGGCATAAGCCAAACAGCATGCCGCCGGCCATCCCGCAAAGCAAGCCGATCCAGGCGTTGCCGCTGTAGAAGGAGCCGGCCGCCGCCGTAAAGGCCCCGGTCAGAATCATACTTTCCAATCCCAGCGCCATGATGCCGCTGCGAACCGAATACACGCCGCCCAGCGCCGCCAGAACAAGCGGAATAGCCATGGACAGCATCGTGCTCAGAATTCCCGTCATGTTATTAAGCAAGGCTGCGGCCTCCTTTCCTGCTTCTGCGGCCGGCGCCCAGCAGCGAACGAATCAAAAGCGGCGCCGAAACGAAAATGACGACCAGCGCCTGAATGACGCTGACAAATTCCGTCGGGATCTGGCTCATCATATTCAGATACATCGCTCCGGTCTTCAGGGCGCCGAAGATGATGCCCGCCGCCACGATGCCCAATGGAGAATCGCTGGCCAGAGCGCTGACGGAAATCCCGCTGAAGCCATATCCCGGAGAAAAACCGCTGATGAACCGCTTGCCGACGCTGGTGACATGCACCGCGCCGCACAACCCGGCCAAAGCGCCGCTGAACAGCATCGCCTTCATCATGATGCCGCCAACCCGAATTCCGGCTGTCTCAGCCGCTTTCATGTTCAGACCTACCGCGCGTACCTCAAAGCCAAAGCGGGTTTTGTCCATCACAATCCGGACAACGACTGCCGCCGCTACCGCGACCACGATCGCCCAGGTCAGCTGATACCCCGGAATCAGCTTCGCAAACAGCGCGCCTTCCATAATTTTATTGGTCTGCGCTACCGCGCCTTCCGCTTTCAGCGGATAATTGACAAGATAATCGCAGAAGTTGATGATGATGAAATTGGTCATCGTGGTCGTGATCACTTCGTTGGATCCAAAGCGCACTTTCAAAAAGCCGATCAGCGCCCCGGCCAGGCTGCCGCCCACGATGCCGCAAACCAGCGCCAGAAACAGCTGCAGCGACCCTGGCATCCCCAGATCCAGCATGCCGACAATGGCGGCAATGATCGCGCCGGTATACATTTGTCCCTCAACGCCGAGATTGATCAGCGTCGCTTTTTTGCCGACCATAAACGCCAGCCCGGTCAGGATCAGCGGCGTCGCCTGAATCAGCGTATTGGTCAGCGACCGGACGGATCCCAGCGAACCTTCAAAAATCACCGAATACGCAAAGATCGGATCATAGCCGCAGCACAGCATGATCAGACAGCTGACCAGAATCGCCAGCAGAAAGGATACCACGGAAATCATCACCGGGCTGGCGTTCATCAATTTCTCTGTCAGTTTACGCACAGGCCTCCTCCTTTCCTCCGGTCATTAACAGTCCCAGCGTCAGCTCATCGGTCTTATCCGCATCCTGAACGCTGACGATGCGGCCGTCATAAATGACTGCAATCCGATCCGACAGCGACCGCACTTCATCCAGATCGGCGGAGATCAGCAAAATCGCCTTGCCCTCATCGCGCAGCCGCAGCAGCTGACGATGAATGTACTCCATCGCGCCGACATCCACCCCGCGGGTCGGCTGCGCCGCAATCAGCACTTCCGGATTCTGTTTGAATACCCGTGCGATCACCACTTTCTGCTGGTTGCCGCCGGACAGCGAGGAAACCAGTTCGTTGCCGTTAGGCGTTTTGATCATATATTCCTCGATCGCTTCCTGGGCATACTGTCGGATATTCTTTTTGTCCAGAAAGCCTTTTTTCAGAAACCGCGGTTCATCGTGATAACCGAGAATCAGATTGTCCTGAATCGACATCTCACTGACCAGTCCCCGGCTCAGCCGGTCCTCTGGAATATGGCCGATCTTGCGCTTCAGAAAGGTGTGCGCGCTGCCGGTCACCGGCTGATGACCAATGGCGATCTCTCCGCTGTCCATCGGACGCAATCCGGTCAGCACCTCGATCAGTTCCGTCTGACCGTTACCCTCAATGCCGGCGATCCCCAGAATTTCTCCCTTGCGGATCGTCAGTGAAATCTGTTTCAGAACGTCTACGCCGCGCTCTTTCAGGCATACGTCGCGGATTTCAAAATAATCCTCCCCGCGATGCCGGTTTTCCCGTCTCACATTCAGTTCCACATCTCGCCCTACCATCATCCGCGCCAGATCCTGCGTCGTCGCATTGCCCAGCGGCAGCCCGCTCTGTACCATCTTTCCATCGCGCAATACCGAAATTCGATCGGCAATGGCCAGCGTTTCCTTCAGCTTGTGAGTGATGATGATGATCGATTTGCCATCCTGTTTCAGACCGCGCATGATTGTAAACAGCTCCTCGACCTCCTGCGGCGTCAGCACTGCGGTCGGCTCGTCAAGGATCAGCGTATCCGCGCCGCGGTAGATCGCCTTCAGAATTTCTACCCGCTGCTGCTCGCCTACCGACAGCGTCTGCACCCGGGCACGGGTATCGATATTGAAATGAAAGCGGTCGATCAGCGTCTGAATTTCCTGCTGCGCCCGTTTTTCATCAATAACCCAGCCCTTTTTCGGTTCGTGATTGACAATGATGTTTTCCGTTACGCTCATCACCGGCGAAAGCATGAAGTGCTGGTGCACCATACCGATGCCCAGCGCAATCGCATCCTTAGGACTGCGGATACGGACCGGCTGGCCCTTGACCCGAATCTGTCCCTCATCCGGCTGCGTCATGCCGTAGAGTATTTTCATCAGCGTGGATTTGCCGGCTCCATTTTCTCCCAGCAGGGAATGGATTTCTCCCTGCCCTAAAGAAAAGGAAACATGATCCACAGCTCGTACTAACGGATATTGTTTCACAATATCAATCATTTCCACACTGTTCATTGTTTCCTCCTTGATTCATTCGAAACAGGCCGGGACTTTATTCCGCTGTGTACTGATTGGCAGTCAGCCAGCTTTCCAGTTCATCCTCCGTCTCGCAGATGACCAGCTCGCCGCTCTGAATTTTAGCCTTGATTTCCTCGATTGCCGCAGCAATATCCTCAGGCACCTCCACGTTGGACAGTTCGTTGGAATATCCGACCGCATCTTCAGCCAGACCGCTGATCTTCACCCCTTCAGTCCAGGTTCCCTCAACCAGAGCCTTGACTTCGTTATAGACCATTTCGTTGACATTGCGGATCGATGTCGCCGCGATCACATCCGGTTCGATATCGTTCTGATTGCCGCCAACGCCAAAGGCATAGCGATCCGCTTCTTTCGCCGCACCGAAGACACCCAGTCCGGAAGCGCCGGCAATGTGCTGAATGAAATCCGCCCCCCGATCATACATCGACAGCGCGATATTTTTCGCCTTATCCGAATCACTGAAGCTTCCTACCGTTGCGGTCAGAACTTCGCAATCCGGATTGACATAGCGAGCACCGGCTTCAAAGCCGACAACGCCAGCCCGCAGATTTGGGTTATCCATGCCCAAAATAACGCCGACAACATTATCCTCATTGGCTTTCGGCATCGCGGACAGCGTGCCCAGTCCGGCATAAACGCCGCACAGGAAAGTCTGTTCCTGCCACTTGGTGGATACGGCGCTGACATTCGGCAGCTCGATGGAAGAATCGATAATCGAGAATTTCTGATCCGGATAATCGGCCTGAACCGCCGTCAGCGCATCATTCTGATCCGTCGCCAGTCCGATGATCAGATCGTACATGCCGGTATCCGCAAACTGCCGGTAAGCCGCTTCAAAATCGCTGGCCGATTCCGGTTCCACATACTGAAAGCTGATGTCGAAATCTTCAGCCGCCTTTGTCAGTCCTTCATACGACATGTCGTTGAAGTTCTTGTCGCCCAGTCCCCCGGTTGATAAGACGATGGCCACGTTGATCTGATCGTCTGTGTCGCCGCCGGTGGTCTGTCCGCCATTGCCCGAAGAACAGGCAGTCATGCTCAGCGCCAGCAGCCCGGCCATGCAGAGTAATCCTAACTTTTTCATCCTTTTCCCTCCCTGTAAGCATTTCGCTTACAATATGAAAAATATATATCATGAATAGATATACAAAAAAAGTGACAAATGTCACCTTTGAAGAACTTTACTGTTATTCCTCTTTTCTTTTTTGTAAGCGTTTTCTCTGTTCTTCTGAAATAATCAGCATATTGCCCTCGCTGCTGATCAGCGCTTCTTCTTTCAGCCGGCTGAGCAGACGGTACACCGTGCGGCGGGAACAGCCCAGATAAGCGGCCAGATCTTCCCGGCGAATCTTGATGCGGACGGTTTGCCCCGAACGCGGACTGTTGTGCGCAAGCTTCAGCAGATAATCGATCAGCTTGATGTTCATCGTGTTGATCGGATAACGGGATTCGTTGACAGTGGAATCATAGAACTGATTGGCCCAGTAACAGATCAGATACTGTTTGAACGGATCGCAGCTGTACAGCAGATCAAACAGGGAATCCCGGTCAATCCGCCAGCCGCTGCAGCGTTTTTCCACCTTCAAAGAACAGCAGTACGTATCATGACCGGAATAGATTTCCATCAGTCCTACAAAATGCGCCTCGTAATGACTGACATAAGTATAGGCAGCGCCGCGGGTATTGACGCTCAGCACATTCAGCTTGCCGTCGGTAAAGATATAGCCGCAGCTGACTGGGCTGCCTTTTTCAATAATCATCTCGCCCACATCAAACTGTACAGGCATCATCTTCATCATGACAGCTTCCGGTATCGCCTCCATGACCTGCAGAAATGTCGGTATCGCTGCTTTTCCCATGCGTTTTTGCCACCTTTCCGTTCAGCTGAATTTTGTTCACAATGTAATCGTAGGTTCTTTCCTTGGAACGCATCGTCGCCTGTTCGTTCAGCATGCCCACCCGTGTGGAAAGCAGATCCGCGATGAACAGCTGCGTGATCTGCCCGATCATACTGCCCCCGCCCAGCGGACCGATCCATTTCCGGCTCAGAATACAGTAATCGGACAGCTTGGCCAGTGAATTGACGACCGAGGAGGTCACGCCGACTACCGTTACCTGTTTCTTTCGCAGAATCCGGGCCAGATGCAGCATGTCATACGATTCTCCGGAATTGCTGAAAAGTACCGCCACATCCCGGCTGTGCAGCTCATTGAGGTAAATCGCCTGAAAATGCGTGTCCTTAAAATAAATGCCGTTTTTTCCATTGCGGACTAACCGCATGGCGCAGGCCTCAGCCGGAATTCCCGAATTTCCCACGCCGGCGCAGAAAATCTTATCCGCCTTGTCCATCTTTTCGGCAATCACATCAATCTGCCGAAGATCCAGATTCTCAATCGCATATTCAATCGAAGCCTGAACGTTATGATAGATTTCATCAACAAAACTGTCGCCTTGCGAGTGAGTGTGTCCCCGTGCTTCCTCCGTCATCTCCTCGCGGAAATCCAGATCACTGGCACACTGGATTTTCCGGCAGAAACGGACGATGATCGCTTTTAACCAGAGATCGGCATTCTTATATCCATCATCAACTGATGTGATTCAGTCTTTCCTGTTTAATATATCATACCATGAAACCCGGCAGGTCGCACGAAAACTTCCAGTCTACTATTTTGATTACCGAACGCTTTGTGCAGCATTATCAAAAACTGCAGCAGGCAGGGCGATATCGCGTTCTCTCTGGCCTTACAGTAAAAGAAAAAGCGGATTTTATATCCTACAGCGATACAACATCCGCTTTTTCTGATATGCAGAACAATCCCGGATCGCCCTTCAAGTACAAAGCGGCGATCTTTTATTTATTGTGAAGGTTCTTCTTTTTTCAGCTTTCGTTCGCAACGGGTGATCTGATCGTCATACATGGCGATTTTATGGTCCAGACGCTGCAGCGTTTCGTTCATCTCCTGAATGCGCTGCGCCAGCTGGAATCGCTGCTCGATCAGCAGCTGTTTGCGTGCCTGCAGCGTTTCATCACCCTGCTGAACCAGCGCGACGTACTCTACCAGCGCTTCAATGGACAGCCCGGCCGCGCGCATGCACTTGATGAATTCCACCCAGTGGCAATCTTCCTCAGAATAATCCCGGTTGCCGCCGGCGGTTCTTCCTACCCGCGGCAATAAACCGATTCGCTCATAATAGCGCAGCGTATCGGCTGACAGATCATACTTTCTGCTGACCTCCGCAATGTTCATCTCGCGATCCCTTCCTTTCCAAACAGCGCCGCTGCCTGACGCATGCATTCTGTAATATCCACATGAAACGGACAACGCCGTTCACAGGCATGACACTGAATGCACTCCGACGCCTTGTGCTTCAACAGGCCATAGTGCTCCCGAACCGTTTCCGTAACGGTTCCCTGCGCTTTGGCCAGATTCAGAAACTGAATGACCGAAGCGATCGGAATGTCCTTCGGACACGGCGTGCAATGACCGCAATACATACAATGCCCTTCCCAGCTGATATGCGGAAAGCTGGCCAGAGCGGCGGCATAATCCTTTTCCTGTTCACCGGCAGTTTCATAGCGCAGACACTCCTGCAGCTGCGCCTTGGAATGAGCGCCCGGCAAAACGGACGCCACCCCCGGCCGGTCCAGGGCGTAATGAATGCACTGCAGCGGGCTGAGCGCTCTGGCTGCCGGCGACAGCGTCTCATCCAGCAGATCGCCGCCTCCGAACACTTTCATGACGGTGATGCCCACCCCCTCATTGCGGCACAGCTCATAGAGCTGTTCACGCTGCGGGTCCATGTTGATCAGCGGTTTCGCGTAGCTTTCCTGCGCCCACAGCTGTTCAACATCCTCGCTGGCCGGCTGCAGATCATAGCACGGGTTGACGCTGAACATCAGCACATCGATCAAACCGCTTCTGACCGCGGTCATTGCCGCGGCGGGGTTGTGTGAGCTCAGGCCGATCCAGCGGATCCGTCCCTGCCGCTTCAGCTGCAGAGCATACGCCATGAGCGGTCCCGATACGATCTGCTGCCAGTCCTGTTCGCTGTCGACATAATGAATCATGCCGATGTCAACCCATTCGGTCTGCAGCTGAGACAGCATTGTCTCAAAGCCTTCCTGAACCTCGTCCGGATCACGGGTTCGCTGGTACTGTCCGTTTTTCCAGATCGAACACAGATGGGCCTGAAGGACAAAGCGGTCGCGGCGCCCTTTCAGCGCCTCTCCCAGACTTTTTCGAACCAGCGGATCCGGGGTGTACAGATCGATGAGATTGATCCCGGCCTGATCGGCAATATCGATCAGTCTGGCGGTCATCTGGCCGTTTTCTTCTTTGAAGCCTTCGCAACCCAGACCGATTTCACTGACCTGAAGGCCGGTTCTTCCCAGTGTTCGGTACTTCATGGCGTTACTCCTTTCCTATTCTGTCCGTATTGTGGGGACAAGTTCACTCAGAATGACCCGATAAGCGGGATGATAGGTTTGACGGTAGATTTCACTGTGGCTGATAAGCTGACACCGGGGATCAAACGTTTTCAGAAAGCGTTCAAGTGTCTGCGCCTCGATCGGCCATTCTCCCTGTTTCAACAGCTGTACGGCCGCCTGCGCCCGCTGCTGAAACCGCAACATGGAACCCCGGACACAGGCGGCGCTCAGCACCAGCGCCTGATTGAGATCCTCCAGCTGCGCCGGCAGAAGCGCTCCTAACGGCACCCGCACCAGCCCGTTGCCAAGCGGGACGATGTTCTTTTCCCTGCAGTTCATCTGATCGTATTCCTCTTGCAGCCTTTGCAGGCTCTGCCGGGAATCTGTAATCAGATGACCTGGTCCATACTCGCTCTGAAACAGCAGCTTGACCACGTCCTGAACCTGCATTCGCGGATACAAAGCGGCATGCAGGCGCAGGACGCGTTCCAGTTCCTCCATCAGATCAGCTTGGCTTTTCTTAACGCAAAGACGACTGCCGGAATCAGAATCAGCTGCAGAATGATCCCCGGCAAAGCGGTGACAAAGGAAGCCGTCAGCCACAGTTCAAGCGAATACTGTCCGGCCCGGAAAACCAGCGCGTTGATGATGCCGTACACCACTCTGCCCGCCAGCATGGCCGCAACCAGGGAAACAAGGACATCCACGCCCGGCTTGCCGGTTTTGACAAGGCGGGTCATGATGCCGGCAATCAGGCCGTATACCGCCAGCTCGCAGATCATGCTGGGAAGATAGGCCGGTCCCGGCATTCCGGTGATGACCGAGGAAAGAAACGGCGTGAAGATACCGCAGATCAGGCCGGTGACCGGACCGGTCACCAGACCGCACAGCAAAACCGGAATGTGCATTGGAAGCATGACGCTGCCGGCGTTGGGAATAGCGTGAAACGCCATCGGCAGAACCAGCCCCAGCGCGATGCAGAAGCCGGTGATAACGATGTTTCTGGTGTTTTTGTTCATGAATCTCTTCTCCTGTCAGAATTTCCAACAGTTCTCTGCTGCGTGGAAGTCTTCCTGACTTCCGGATTTCCTGACTTATCCCATTTCAGGAAAAGTCCGTTATAAGCATAACATCTGAAGCTGACTCCAAGTCAAGCATGGATTCGTCAACCTGTCTGAGGACGTACAAATTCAAGCTTTAGTTAAGAATTTTCAGTCTCAAAAAAAGAACGAAGCGAAAATAAAAACGGCGGCGAGTAAAGAAAGATCTGACTTTCCATCATTCAGCCGCCATTTCTTCAGGCGTCCACAATCCGCTGCCGACGCTTCGCCGCCAGCTGCTCGATGAGTTCTTCTTTCTGCTGCAGGCAAACAAAAAGCCGAAACTGCAGCGCTTCCAGATCCAGGCAAAGATCGTCAACCTGCTGCAGCGTCTGGTGAATTTGCTGCTGTACCATCCAGTCGATGATCACGTTGTCAAAAAACAGATCTGCCCATTTCAGATTCTGATTCAGGGTAAAATCCAGCGGCGGTTCAAGCTGCACATCCTGCAATTCCGCCGATAACCAGTACAGACTTTGTTCCAGCTCTTCCATTGCTTCCTCAACCGCATCCAGCTGTTCGTGTTTGGCCAGTCCCGTCAGCATTCCGCCACCCAGAAGATCGGCCACAGCCCAGCCGGAAGCCTCTTTCAGACTTTGGCGCATCTGTTCGGCAGCATTTTGGGCTTGTTGCGCTGCCTGCTGCGCTTCCCGGATTTCTTCACACTGAGCCTGCAGCGTCTGTTGCTGCTGATCCAGCTGACGAAGCTGAGCTGCCAGATGCGGTTTCTGACGCTGCAGCCAGTCCGCCTTTTCCTGTAACAGCTGATCCAGCTTTCTGTCAACGGTGGACAACGCCTGCAGCTGCTGCTCGCAATCATCGATCTGACGGCGCAGCTGCTCGCTCCGACGTACCACCGCCTCATACCGCACGGCGGCCGCCAGCGCTTCCTGGAGCTGTTCCTCTTTTTTCTGCTGATGTGTGCCGGTAAGACGGTACAACAGCGACGCCAGCGTTTTCCTTTCCAGCCGCCGGACCTCTTCGTTTTCCTTACGGGAAACGGATAGAAGCTGCTGCTGTTTTTCCTGCAGCTGTTCATTTTGAAAACGCAAAGTCTCCCGCAGCGATTCCAGATGCCGGGCTCTGGCCCGCTGACGCAGCAGCTGTTTTAGTTTTTGTTCCTGATCCCACTCCATCATGATCCCCCCATCCTTGCTTCTCTCTTATTGTAATGAGCTGACAGTCCGGCTGCAATGGTTTATCCCGTTATGGGTTTATGGTAAAGAAACAGTAAAAGTTTTTGACGGAAACCCCGGGAACGTCTACAATAGGAAAGAGGAAAAAATCAGGAGGCTTTATGAAGGTTTGTGTCATTGGCGCCGGCAAGGTGGGCGCCACGATTGCAGAAGCATTATCGGAAGAAAACCATGACATCGTCGTCATTGATCGTAAACGGGAGATCCTGGATGATCTTTCCAATTGTCTTGATGTTCTCTGCGTTCACGGCAACGCGGTGAATCTGGCCACGTTAAGGGAAGCGGGCGCGGACCAGGCTGATATTCTGATTGCAGCGACTTCCAGCGATGAGATCAACATGCTGTGCTGCATTTTCGGCAAGAAAATCGGCGCCCGGCATACGATTGCGCGGGTGCGCAATCCTGAATATTTTGAACAGATGCTGGCGATGAAGCAGGATCTGGGAATGGAACTGATCATCAATCCCGAACTGGCGGCGGCCGATGAAATCGCCCGGGTTATCCGGATTCCCGGCGCTTTGAAAGTGGAAACTTTTTCCCGCGGACGGGTGGAACTGGTGGAAATGAAGCTCAAAGAAGGCAATCCGCTGATCCATTGCCAGCTAAGCACCCTGTATGCCGCTTTCGGCGTCAAAGTGCTGATCTGTACGGTGGAAAGAAAAGAGGAAGTCATCATCCCGGACGGCAGCTTTACGCTGCAGCAGGGCGACCGGATTACTCTGACGGCCAGCCGCGGCAACATTTCGGAATTTCTGCGTTCGCTCGGCCTGGCTCAGACCCGGATGAAAAATGTTCTGATTGTCGGCGGCGGGCGCATCAGTGTCTATCTTGCCCGTCAGCTGCAGGCGATGCAATGCCGGACAACGATCATCGAGATCAGTGAACAGCGCTGCGCCGAGCTTTCAGAACTGCTGCCTCACACTACCATCGTCTGCGCCGATGGCACCGATCCGCAGATTCTGCAGGAAGCCGGTTTTCTTGAATGCGACGCGGCGGTATTGATGACCGGCGTGGATGAGGAAAACTTTGTTCTGGCCATGTACGCCGAAACCTGCGCGGTTCCCAAGATCATCTGCAAGCTCAGCCGCGGCGGTTATGCCGACATTCTTCAGCAGGCTCTGCCGCAGGCCACGATCATCGCGCCGAAAAACATCACGGCCGAACAGATCATCCAACAAGTCCGCGCCCGGCAAAACGCTACCGGCAGCAACGTGGAAACGCTGTACAAAATCATTTCCGGCAAAGCGGAAGCGCTGGAATTTGCGGTCAGAAAGAACAGCGCTCACCTCAACATTCCCTTAAAAGATCTGCCGCTGAAGCCGGGAATTCTGATCGCCGCCATTTTACGCAACGGCCGCGCATTGATTCCTAACGGTAACGACTGCCTGAAGCTGCATGACAACGTCATCGTGATGACGACCTGTTCCAGCTGCAATGACCTGGAAGATCTGTTTCTTCGCTAGGAGAACGCATCATGAATTACAAAATGGTTTTATCCATGATCGGCAACATTCTGCTGATCGAAGCGGCGCTGATGATCCCGGCGCTGATGATGGCGCTGATCTATCAGGAATCCTGTAGCGGCGCGCTGGGACTGAGTCTTTTACTGACCGGGGCTGTCGGTTTGCTGTTAAAAACGGCGCGGCCGCAGCAGCGCTGGTATGGCAGCCAGGAAGGGATGATGATCACCGGGTTTTCCTGGATTCTGCTTTCCGCCTTCGGCGCGCTGCCGTTTTTTCTGAGCGGACAGATTCCGTCCTACATCGATGCCTTTTTCGAAACGGTATCCGGCTTTACGACTACCGGCAGCACGATTCTTCGCGATGTCGAGGCGCTGGATCACGGTCTGTTGTTCTGGCGCAGCTTTACGCACTGGATCGGCGGGATGGGAATTCTTGTCTTTCTGCTGGCTATCCTGCCGCAGAACAACGCGCATTCGCTGCATCTGATGCGGGCTGAATCGCCGGGTCCGGAAGTTTCCAAGTTCGTACCGAAAATCCGGGATTCCGCCAAGATTCTGTATCAGATCTACCTGCTGCTGACCGTCATCATGATCGTCTGCCTTCTGATCGCAGGCATGCCGCTGTTCGATGCGCTGTGTACCGCGTTTGGCACAGCCGGCACCGGCGGTTTTGAAATCTGGAACAACAGCATCGCTCACTATGACAACGTGCTGATCGAACAGATCATGGCCGTTTTCATGGTCCTCTTCGGCATTAACTTTTCGCTGTATTTCCTCGTTTTGCACGGCAAACTGAAAGAAGCGCTGAAAAGCGAAGAACTGCACTGGTTTCTCGGTGTAGTCCTGGTCAGCATCCTGCTGATTGCCATCAACATCACGCCGATGTTCGGCAGTTTTCTGACCGGCTGGCGGCATTCTTCCTTTGCCGTCACCTCCATCATCTCCACTTCCGGATTTGCGACGGTGGACTTTAATCTGTGGCCTTCTTTTTCACGGATGATCCTGTGCCTTTTGATGATCATCGGTTCCTGCGCCGGCAGCACCGGCGGCGGTCTGAAAATCATCCGGCTGGGCATTCTGGCCAAAAGCATTGGCTGCGACATGAAAAAAGTGATCAATCCCCGGGTTGTCCGCCGCGTTCATTTTAACGGAGTCAGCGTCAGCGACGCCATCGTCAGCGGCATCAAGTCCTACTTTGTCATCTACACCTTCATCCTGCTCACCGCCATCGTGCTGATCTCACTGGATGGTTTCGATCTGGTCACTACCGTCACTTCCGTACTGACCACGTTCAACAATGTCGGTCCCGGATTGGCAGAGGTCGGCCCGGCCGGCAATTTTGCCGCCTTCAGCCCGTTCTCCAAGCTCGTCTTCAGCGCTGCAATGCTGTTAGGACGGCTGGAAATCTATCCGATGATTTTCTGTTTTGCCGGTCTGCGCCGCAAATCGGCTAAATCTTCTGTTTCAGTTCGAATTTCGAACTGAAATTTTCATTTTTGAAGCAATTGACTTTCCGCCCAAACCTGAAATAATGGTCTTACAAAAAAGGAGGAAATGATGTTCAGATCACGAAAAAGTCTGCAACCGCATCAGGAAGAGAAGGAAGCGGTCATCCAGCAACCGCAGTCGGCAATGCAGCCGGCGCCGATCACCATAAAGGAGGAAGAATTCATGGACCATCCGCAATCCGTCAACAAAGAAGAATCCTATCTGAGCGAAGATGTCGTCATTCAGGGCGATGTGGAATGCAGCGGCGGACTCACGCTGCTGGGCACGATCCGCGGTAACGTTCACTGTGGTAAAGACCTGATCGTTCGCGGTCAAATCACCGGCAACGTCTCTGCCGATAACCTGGAGCTTCACAGCGGTCAGATCGAAGGCAATGTTCAATGCCGCAGCACGCTGACGATGGATCGCGATTGCGTTATCCGCGGTGATGTGCAGGCTTCCGAGTGCGTCACCGATGGAGAGATCTACGGATCGATGACGATCGAAGGGAATCTGCATGTGCAGAAAAACGCCTGGATTGAAGGCGATATCACCGCCCGTCAATTCAGTGTCCTGCAGGGTGCTCACCTGGAAAGCAAAATCGTCATGCTGCAGGAAGAGAGTGAAGACGCTGAACCTGAGGAAGCTGACGGTATGAATGATGCCGACGAATTCGACGAAGAAGACGCGGCGTTTCAGGAAGAAGACGAACTGCAGTAATCCTTTCGGTTCTTCACATCAGATAAAAAAACAAAGCGAGTGTGTAACATAAACCGTATAAGTTGAGAGCGCATTAAACCGATCTCCAAAAGTTAGACCAAAATTCTAACGATTAGGAGGTCGGTTTTTTCATGGCAAAATATTCATTTTTACCTGAATAGTTTCTCCGGAAAATATGATTATAAATCACAGGGAAAGGGTAAACGAGGATTTTATATACGCTCTGTCCGCTGATGAAAACAGAGCTGCACTTGCACCACGCTGCACAAGCACAGCTCTGTTTTCCTGCCGCTTCAAATATCTTTGCACTCCCCGGCGGCAACGGCATTTTCACAGTAACGCCGACAGAACATATAACATACTACACTTTGCTTCGCAAAGTCGTGTGCCAAATGGAAGTGTTGCCCCCCTTTTGCCCCGAGATACCGCCCTGTTGAACACATTAACAATTTCAGTAATGACAATTTTGAATAAAGAACGACACAAAATCAGCAGTGCATTAGCAATCAGAAAATCCCGCACAATTCACACCATAAAATAAAGAAATACCAAAGAATCAAATTACAATCTAATTAAACATCAATCCTATCAATCTTGAAGATAAGATTCAAGTTGCGGCGTGCAAGCACTTAGTTGCCAGACTATTTCATGACCTTGGTCAGTAAAGCTGCATAGCTATCCACCACATCGTAGACCACATTCCCATTGCTGATCGCTTTGAAATGCTCCCTTGCACAATGGATTTTGGACTCTTCAATCAGTCGAAGCTGCATTGAATGCATGGAGCCTTTTGTTTCTGCAACGAAGTAGATGTGCTTAACGGTTCCCTCGTAGAACGCAATCGCCCAGTCCGGATTATACCTTCCAACCGGCGTAGAGATATAGAAACTATCCGGCAGTTTCACATAGACGGCGACATCTGTGTTTGTGTCCAGCTCTGACGCAAAATCACGCTCATTTGTTGAGTCATAGACAATGTGGTCGTACAAATGCCGCTGCGCTTTCATGGCATTCGTTCCGAGTTTTCCCTTGAGGGTTGGCTCGGTGAAGATGTTCGTATCATAGCGCTCGTCCAGCATATTGTATGTAATATGCTGGATAATGGCCGTTGCCTTCTCGTCATTGATCAGGTCGGCAGCTTTAATGATAAATTCTTCCGGATTATCTTTGAACTGGTCAAAAACAGACTTTTCAATGCCGGTAAGAATTTCTACAACAGCCTTTCTGGTCAACCCCGTCTCGACGACGAGCTTTCCCACCAAATCATATTTCACGCTGCTGCTTACGTGGATGCGCCTCGCAGTATTATAAGTTCCAGATTTCTCTTTCACGAAGGAAGCACCTTCCAGCAATGCCTCCTTGGACTGTATCTCGTTCATGGTACCGAGTTCTACCTTGAAGAATATCTTGGAAACTCGAAGGTTACGATTAAGGGAAGAGATCGCTTTTTCCGCAAGTTCTTCGGTATCAAAGTCCACAACATAGACAGATTTAGGGCTGATCCTCTGCCACAGCGTCTTGAACTCCGGCATAGCCAGTTTTTCAGGATCAACCTGCAATTCCACATTCTTGTCGCGGGCGTTTTCCGGCTGCATGGCGCGGCTGTCATAGATCGAATCTACAATAGAAAGGATTGCGTCGGCACAGTCAGCTACTTCCTCGGCAACCTTAACAGCATTATTGGCCTTGTCTGCATAATATTTGTCGGTCAATGCGCCCTTTTTATCCACATAGCCGTTGACGACCATATCGAAATAGATCGCCTGCGCGGTTTCTCCATCCACAACC
>CAJFOC010000037.1 GCA_904395815.1 uncultured Holdemania sp. | reverse complement strand
CGTGTGAACGGGCAATACCGCCTGAGTTTGTCTGTCATGTTGTCGGCTGACGCCGCCAGACTCAGCGTCAGCTTATCCTTCATCTCTGATACTGTCCCGCAGCCTGAAGAAAGAACTGCCGGCAGCAGCTGCAAATCCTGTGTCGGATGTTTAGGCAGCAAAGGCAACCTGACGGTTTCCACCGAACAGATTAGCTAAAAAAGATTTTCCAGTTATTTTTTGTTGGCTGTTAGGCAGCCACCCCACTGCAGCCTGAATCCAACCGAGACCTGTCGAAACCTTGACAACCCCAGATGAATGCATTATCAGTATAATGCATTCTCTTTCCGACGTCAAATTATTTCCCGTCTTCCCCGTTGGAAACCCGATAGCCGCTGACGCGATCAACCCGGTATTTTACCGGTTCTCCCGCCAGATACAGCGCCACATTCTCCCGCGCCATGCGAACCACCGTCTCATAGGTGCTCTGCTGATTATAGTTGCCGGATACATGCGGCGTCAGAATGACGCGATCATAGCCCCACAGCTTGTTGTTGATCGGTAACGGTTCCGGATCCACGACATCCAGCACCATCCCCAGAAAGTGACCCCGATCCAGCAATGCGCAGCAGGCAGCGGTATCTACCGTCACGCCCCGGCCGACATTGATCAGCACGCTGTCCCGCCGGGTCAGACTCAGCCGCCGTTCATCAAAGAAATGCCGCGTTTGCGGAGTGCTTGGCAGACACAGCGCCACAATATCCGCCTGAGGCAGTTCCTGTTCAATCTGATCCATCAGCACCAGACGATCCACATAGGCCGGACAGATTCCCGGGGTTCTCTTCACTCCGGTCACAGTGCAGCCCAGCGCTTTCATCCGCCAGCTGAACTCCCGGCCGATATCGCCCAGCCCGACAACCAGCACCGAGGAACCGCTCAGTGAACGAACCTTTCCCTCGCTTCGCCAGACACGCTGTTTCTGATTCTCGCGATACAGCATCAGTTTCTTATACAGGGCCAGCACGCCCGCCAGCATGTGCTCGGCAATAGCCGGTCCATACGCTCCGGTAGAATTGGTCAGAATCACCTGCGGATTCAAAACGTCCGCACTGACATAGTTCTCGCTGCCGGCGCTTTCCAGATGCAGCCATTCCAGTTCTGTCATCTTGGGCAGCCATTGCAGCGGAAGATTCCCGATCACCGCCTGCACTCCGTCAACTTCCGTCTCCGTCAGATTCTGCTTGTCAGCGAAGCGGATACAGGCTTGCGGAAACTGTTCCGCAATGGCCTGGCGCAGTGGTTCGTCCGCTGGAATCAGCCAGAGAATGGTCTTATTTTTCATCGATTGCATCTCCTTTTTTGTCATTGTAACGGATTTCTTTCCACCCTGTCAACGCAGCAAAAGGCTTCTTTCTTTCAAGATTCTTACAACCGCAAATCCCTGTTTGGCGATACCAGTCCATATGCTATAATAAGGTCATATCCGATACCGGATCAAGAGGAGGAAAAATTGATGTGGATTGTTTTGCTGGTGATCCTGGCAGTCGTTGTCATCTGGTTCATCATAGCTTACAACGGTTTTGTTTCGCTGCGCAACAAGGTGGAAGAGGCTTATTCCACGATGGACGTCATGCTTGTTAAACGGTATGATCTCATTCCGAATCTCGTTGAAACTGTCAAGGGATACGCCGATTTTGAAAAAGAAACGCTGGAAAAAGTGGTTTCTGCCCGAAATCTGGCCATGAACGCGCATTCTGTCGACGAAAAAATCGCCTGTGAACAGAATCTGAACAGTGTGCTGGGCAGGCTGCTGGCCATCTCGGAAAGCTATCCGGATCTGAAAGCCAACGCCAGTTTCATCGATCTGCAGCGTCAGCTCAGAGATATGGAAGATGAAATCGCCAATTCACGCAAATATTACAACGGTGTCGTCAAGGCGCTCAATACGCGAATCGAATCCATCCCCAACAATCTGGTCGCCATGATCTGCGGCTTCAAAAAAATGCCGCTGTTCATCGTCAAGGACGAGGCGCAGCGCGAAAACGTCAAGGTTTCTTTCTGAATATCGCTGAAGCGATATTTTTCTTAAGCCGAAAAGAGGAGGGCTTGTCATGAAGAAAAAAATACTGGCGTTGCTGAGCGGACTGCTGCTGATCGGTTTTCTTTTTATTCCCGTTTTGGCCCAAGAAGGGTTTGAGATCGACCATTATGATGTTCAGATGGACATCGATGACAACGGCGTCTACACCGTCACGGAAACGCTGGACGTTTCCTTTTTTCAGCCGCTGCACGGAATTCAGCTGCAGATTCCCAAAAAGTACCGCAATTTTTCCTGGACGATCGACGGCCAGCAAATCCGCCGCAGCTATGTTTTCCCGATTGATCACATCGAGGTGCTGTCCGGGCATGAAGCGAACATCGACGATGAAGGAGATTACATCAACATCCGGCTGGGAAGTGAAGAGGAGCTGGCATCCGCTTCGGAAACCTATCAAATTCGCTATCAGGTGCATTCCCGCGATCTGAAGCTGAACGGGCTGCAGTCGTTTTACTGGAACATCATTTCTCAGGGCTGGGAAACGACGATTCATCATGTCACCTTCAGCGTCCGTATGCCGAAAGCCTTTAACGCCGATCAGCTGTCGGTGTACTCCGATCTGAATCAGGATGATCTTCTGTTTACGCTTGACGGCAATACGTTCAGCGGCGAAACGCAAACCGCCCTTCAGCCGTTTGAAGGCATCACCGTCAAGCTGGATCTGCCGGAGGGTTATTTCCTGTTTCCAGAAGAACAGGATTACTCTTTTATCGCCGGCGTCGCCGCGCTGGTCTTGACGGCGTTAGGATGTGTGCTGTTCTGGCGCTTCGGACGGGATGAACCGCTGATCGTCCCGGTGGAATTCAGCGCGCCGGAAGGCATTTCCAGCGCGGAGGTCGGCTATATTCTTGATGGCAGCGTCAGCGAACAGGATGTGCTTTCCCTGATTCTGGACTGGGCGCAGCGCGGCTGTCTGCGGATTGAAGATCTCGATCAGACGCTGCGGCTGATCCGACTGGCCGATTTGCCTCCGCAGGCCCCGATGTTTGAGCGTCGCTTGTTTGACGCGCTGTTCAGAAACCGGGACAGCGTGACGACCGAAGAGCTGAATGAAAAGTTCTATCCCCATATTCATCAAGCCATGGCGGATATCGGGCGGTATTACAAGGAACCTTCCCGGCGACTGACAACCCGGACCTCTGCCCTGCTTCAGGTGCTGATGGTCGTGCTGACGCCGCTGCCGATGGCGTTATTGGCGGCCATACGCTGGTACCAGACAGAATTCAGCGATACCTGCGTGATCTGGTTTTTCCTGTTCGCTCTGATTCTGATGGCGGCCGGCACGCTGGCGGCGGTGATGCAGACCCGCTGGCGGGGATCCGGTACCCGTTTCAAACTGGGCAGCAGCATTGCCCTGACCTTGCTGATCGCAATGTGGACGCTGGCCCTGGCGGTGTTGTTTGCCGTATGCGAAGGCGGCTGGCTGTGGCCGGTTATCGTCTGGATCTGCTCGCTGACGCTGGTTGGAATCAGCGCCTTCATGAGCAAGCGCACAGTCCGGGGAGCCGAACTGTATGGCCGGGTGCTGGGACTTCGCAACTTTATTCAATACGCGGAAGAAGACCGGCTGAAAATGCTGGTTGAAGAAGATCCTTCCTATTTCTACTCCATCCTTCCCTATGCCTATGCCATGGGAATGACCGATCTGTGGTCTGACCATTTCCGCAATCTGACGATGCAGTCTCCTGCGTGGTATACGGCGGACAGCGGATGGACGACCTGGGTCCTCATCCATCATCTGAACCATTCGATGCATCATCTGCACCGCTCCATGACCTCTGTTCCCCACAACGCCGACACTTCTTCTCACGGCGGCAGCTTTGGCGGCACAGGCGGGGGCGGATTCACCGGCGGAGGCTTCGGAGGAACTTCCGGCAGCGGCTGGTAATTCAGATTGTTAAAGCTGGCGTTTGCGCCAGCTTTTCTTTTCCCCTGCTCTTTTCTGAAAATTTCTTCTTTCTTTTCAAAAATATTGACAAGCGCTTTCAATTTGATAAAATGAGACTAATCAATCCAAGAAGGGGGAAATTTTTCGATGAAGAAGATCTGCAAGGCACTTCTCATCCTGCTCAGTCTGACACTGCTGCTGTCCGGCTGTTCCAGTACAGAACCTGCCGACAACAGCGAAGGCAATACAGCCGAAACCGGTGAGCCGCAGTACGGCGGCACCTATATCATGGTCAGCAACGGCGAGCCGTCCAGCTTCAATCCGAACTGGAAATCCGACGACATGCAGCTGCCGGCTACTTACAATATTTTCAACCGGCTTGTCAAAATCACACTGGACAACACCATTGTCCCGGACCTGGCTACTTCCTGGGAATTCAGTGAAGACGGTACCGAACTGACGTTCCAGCTGCGCGACGATGTGCGCTGGCACGATGGCGAAGACTTCAATTCCGAGGATGTCGTCTGGACCTTTGAAAAGATTCTGACCGACGGTTATCAGTCGGCCAGCCTGAGCAATGTGGAATCGGTCACCGCTAACGGCGATTACGAAGTTGTCTTCCATCTGAAAACACCGGACGCTTCCATCCTGAGCGTTCTCAGCTGGCTGGGTGTCTGGATCATGCCGGAACATCTTTACAATGACGGCACGGACTGGACGCAGAATCCGCACAACATGAATCCGGTTGGAACCGGACCGTTCAAATTTGTCAGCTACGATACCGGATCCTCCATCACCCTGGAAGCCAATGAAGATTACTTTGACGGACGTCCGTATATCGATACGCTGATCATCACGATCATTCCTGATGCCCAGACTGCCTATCAGTCTTACATCAATGGCGAAATTGACGACATTCAGTCCCGGACGCCGGCAGCCAGCCTGCAGGATCTGATCAACGACACCGCCAACTACCGTACCTATGATCACGTCGGAACTTCCCGTACCTATCTGTCCTTTGCCATGAACGATCCTGAATGTCCGTTCAGCGATGTTCGGGTACGTCAGGCCGTCAATCTGGCGCTGGATCGAACCGGCATTGTGGAAAAGGCCGACAAGGGATTTGGCGCACCGTCTGAATACTACATTTCACCGGTCTTCGACTGGGCGCTCAGCGAAGAATACAAGATTCCGCAGCGGGATCTGGAAGAAGCGCAGCGGCTGATCGAGGAAGCCGGCTATACCAAAGGAGCGGACGGTTACTATTTCGAATGCGAACTGACCACCTTTGATTCCGGCAGCTTCAAGGATACGGCTACCGTCATTCAGGATAACCTCCGTGAGATCGGCATCAATGTTCGGCTCAACATTCTGGAGATTGGCGCCTGGATGACCAAAGTCATCGATAACTACGATTTCGACATTGCGATGTGCTCTGGCGGACAGGGCCCGGATATCTCCGCCATCCGCAACCGTGTACACACTACCGGATCGCTGAACCTGTCCCGTTATTCCAATCCGGAGCTGGACGCAGCGATCGATACCGGAATCACCTTCTTCGATGAAGAAGAACGAAAACCGTATTATGTTGAAGTGCAGCGGATCATTTCTGAAGATCTGCCAATCGTCCCGATTTCTGATTATCAGACAACCTATCCGGTAAAATCCTACATTCACGGTCATCCGTTTGAATATGAGAATTCCGGAAGCTACAGCTCCTACGAAATGGCCAAGGTCTGGATCGAACAGTAATCCGGATTCTCTAACAAGGACAACAGCACTGCCTGTTGTCCTTGTTTTGTACAAAAAAGACAGCCGCATATCCGCATGCTGTCAACTATTTCATATAAATAAGACTCCATCTTTTCCGCTCAGCGATGGGATTTGATCGCCTTTTCAATTTCCCGCTGAGCATCCCGGCGTTTGGCGTCTTCCCGTTTATCGGCCAGCGCCTTGCCTTTGGCCAGCGCGATCTCCATTTTGGCATAACCGTTTTTCAGAATCAGCTTCACCGGAATGACCGTGTATCCCTTCAGCTTGACCTTCTGCTGCAGACGGCGAATTTCCAGTTTATGCAGCAGCAGCTTCCGCTGACGTGTTTCCTCATGATTGAAACGGTTGCCGTGATCGTAGGCCGCGATATGCATTTCCTTAATCCAGGCTTCACCCTGAATAAAACTGATATAGGCGTCCTTAAACTGAACCCGCCCCTGGCGGATCGATTTGATTTCCGTACCGGTCAGCACCAATCCGGCTTCATAACGGTCCTCCAGCATGTAATCGTGAGAAGCTCTGCGATTGACGGCAACGATCTTTTCTCCGCTCATGATTTTCCTCCTGTTCTTGTGCCGCGTGGATTCCGGCTGCCGCGCCGCTGGCGAATCGGGCGGCTTTCCCGCCGGCGTCCGGTACTTTTTCCGCTGCTTTCTTTTCGGACTTGGGTCAGGGAAGACGGACGGCGCGGCGATACCAGATCAAAATCAATTTCCTGATGGAGCTTGCTGGAAGCGGTAACTTTGATTTTTACCCGCTGTCCCAGCCGATAGCTTTTTTTCGTCCGCTCTCCTGTCAGCTTCATCGTTTCCGGATCGTAATGATAATAATCATCCGTCAGTTTCTGGACGTGAATCAGCCCTTCCACCGTGTTATCCAGCTCGACGAACAAACCAAATTTGGTTACGCCGCTGATCACGCCCTCAGCCACCATGCCAACATGATCCTCCATGAACTCTGCCTTTTTCATGTCCTCCACTTCCCGTTCCGCTTCAATGGCGATACGTTCTCGCTGTGAGGTCTGCAAAGCGATGGATTCCATCTGCAGCTCATCCCGCTGAATCTGCTGCAGATCACTCTGTCCTTCAAAGCAATACCGCCGGATCATCCGATGGACGATCAGATCCGGATATCGCCGGATCGGCGATGTAAAATGGGTATATTCCCGCAGCGCCAGGCCAAAATGCCCCAGACAGTGCGGATCATATTTGGCTTTCTGCATGCTTCTGAGCATCAGCATCGATACAACCGGATACTCATCCTCCCCTTCGAAGGATTCCAGCAGCTGCTGCAGCTGACGGGGCTGAATATGGTCCACACTGCCTTTCAGCTGTTTTCCAAGCAGGCGGACAATCCCGGCAAAACTGCGCAGTTTCTCCGCTTCCGGCGCCTCATGAATCCGGTACAGGCACGGAAACTCCAATTGCTTCATATGACGCGCTACCGCCTCATTGGCGCAGACCATGAAATCCTCAATCATCCGTTCCGCTTCCCGTCGCTCTCGTGGCTGGATATCCCGGATCCTGCCATGCTCATCCAGCAGAATTCTGGCCTCTTCCTTTTCAAAATTGATCGCTCCCTGATCATGACGGCGCCGGCGGATCACCTGTGCGCATTGCGCCATCAGTTCAATCATCGGTACGATTTTGCGGTAACGCCGCCGCACGGTTTCATCCCCATCCAGAATCGCGTTGACTGCCGTATAGGTCATCCGCTCCGTTGTCCGGATAAAAGACGGAAATAATTCCGCTTCCCGTACCCGCCCCTGTTCATCCAGTTCCATAACACAGGAAAGCGTCAGCCGGATTACTTTCGGATTCAGAGAACAGATCCCGTTGGACAGCAGATGCGGAAGCATCGGCACAACCCGATCCACCACATAAGTCGAAGTCCCCCGTTTCAGCGCTTCCCGATCCAGCGGACTGCCCTCCCTCACATAGTAAGAAACATCGGCGATGTGAACTCCCAGCCGGTAACCCTCTGCCGTTTTTTCCACACTGACGGCATCGTCAAGATCCTTGGAATCCTCTCCGTCAATGGTGATGATCGTTTCTGCGGTCAGATCACGGCGGCCAGCCTTATCCCGGGCACAAACACGGGTCGGCATCTTCTGCGCCTGTTCCATGACCTCATCGGGAAACTGCGGATCGATGTCATATTCCAGCAGAATCGACAGCACATCCACGCCCGGATCATCGGCATGTCCCAGCAGCCGCACAATCTTCAGCTGCAGCGGATCGGCATAGCGAACGATCTGCAGCTGCGCCTTCATCCCGCTGACCAGCTTGTATTCACGCTGGTTGAGCACCCGGACTGCGGTATGAATCCGCTCGTCATCCAGTTTCAGCACCAGCGATTTGCCTGCGGAAGCGACAAAAGTACCGATGACATGCGTCGTCCGATGTTCGCGGATCCGCACGACTTCCCCTTCCTGATTACCATAGGAAGAAGGCCGCCGCCGGACGACAACCCAATCTCCGTTCATCGCTCCGTGCAGATTGGCCTCGCTGAGATGGATGCTTTCACCGCTTTCCAGATCCAGAAAGCCGAATCCCTTGCGGTTGACCGTGATCGTTCCTTCTTCATATCCGGCCATGCGCGCAGAAATCAGATTTCCCTTCTGACTGATCGCCGCGATATACTCCTCTGTCAGCTGGCGAATTGCCTCTTCCAGCGCCTGAAGCTGCGCCGGATCATTCAGCTGCAGTTTCTGCCGGATCTGCTGCATGCTTACAGGGCGATCCTGATTTTCCCTGATCATTTCTTCCAGTTGTTTTCGTATTTGCTGAACTTCCATTCTGTCACCTCGATTTTCCTTTCATTATGAAAAAAGGCCGTCATGACGGCCTCAATTAAATACCCGGATTACAATGACCAGCATGAAGAACACAATTCCGATCACCAGTGTGGCGTTGGAAATGATCTTTTCCGGTCCTCTCTCTTTTACATTGGCAAACAGATTTAATCCGCCGCTCCCTGTAAAAGCACCGCTGATCCCGTCTGATTTTCCACTTTGTAAAAGAGAAAGAAGTATTAAAATCACCGACACTACCATCAATACGATATCCAGCATCTTAATCCTCCTTCCAATTCTTCGCCATCCTATTATAACAAAGCTGCAGTCAAAATGCAATGCCGATTTACAGACTCAATCCAGCGGCTTACGGTAAAAGCCGCCGAAGAAATCCTCGGTCTTGTATACGTTAACGATCAGATGAGGATCCACCGCCCGCATCAGATCGACGATATCTTTTACCTCATAGGAAGACACCACCGTGTGCATCAGCGCAAACGGCTGATGTGAAAAGCCGCCGGTTCCCGGTGTGATCGTGATGCCATGCCGATATTCCCGGACGTACGCCGCCGTGACTTCTTCCGGCATCGCGGTGGTGATCTGCATGGTCACCCGATCATAACGGTGATGATGAGCGTTGATCGTCTGCGTCGAAATGTACTGAAACAGGATGGAATACCCGGCGCTCTGCCAGCCAAACAACATGCCAAAAATGCACAGCATCAGACAGTTGAACACAAACACCTGGCTCCAGATCGATTTGTTGATCTTGTTGGACACATACAAAGCGATGAAATCCGTTCCGCCGGTACTGGCATTCCCCTTCAGCGCCAGCAGAATCGAGGTACCATACAGCACCCCGCCGATCAGACAGTTCAAAATCGTATCGGTGAAAACCGGCTGAAAATCAAAAATCTGCAGAAACAGGGAAGCACAAAAAAACTGGACGCTGGAAAAGATCGTAAATTTGAGTGAAATACTGCGGGCGCACAACAGGGCGACCGGCACATTCAGCAGAATAATCATCAGCGATACATTGAGCTCAACGCCCACCAGCGCTCCAACCCGCTGGATCAGAATGGCCAGCCCCGTAAACCCGCTGGAAAGCAATCCGCTGGGATTGATAAAAGCCTGAATAACAAACACCTGCAGCAATGCCGACAGCAGCACCATCACCAGCGTAAACAGCCAGCGAAACACAACACTCTTTTTCAGTTTCCTTACATTGATAATCATAAAAAACTCCTGATTCCTACGCTATTATACCGCGTGAATCAGGAGTTTCAAGAAATCCTTTCAGAAAATCAGATTTATTTGACGTTGTAGAAGCAATCCATGCCCTGGTATTCGGCGATGGCGCCCAGTTCATCCTCAATGCGGATCAGCTGGTTGTACTTCGCGATACGATCGGTACGGCTCATCGAACCGGTTTTGATCTGACCGGCATTCAGGCCCACCGCGATGTCAGCGATCGTCGTATCTTCCGTTTCACCGGATCTGTGGGAAACAACACAGGTATAGCCGGCTTTCTTCGCCATCTCAATTGCGTCGAAAGTCTCCGTCAGAGAACCGATCTGGTTTACCTTAATCAGGATAGAGTTGGCGATGCCCTTCTCGATGCCTTCCTTCAGGATCTTCGGATTGGTTACAAACAGATCGTCGCCGACCAGCTGAATCTTGTCACCCAGCTCATCCGTCAGTTTTTTCCAGCCGTCCCAGTCTCTTTCACCCAGGCCGTCTTCGATCGAAACGATCGGATACTTGCCGCACCATTCTTTGTACATGGCGATCATTTCATCGGTCGTCTTGGTGCCCTGGCCAGACTTGGTCAGATCGTAGTTACCCGTTTCCGGATTGTAGAATTCAGAAGCCGCAACGTCCATGGCGATGCAGATATCCTTGCCCGGAACATAGCCGGCAGCCTGAATCGCTTCCACGATCAGTTCCAGCGGTTCTTCGTTGCCTTCGCGGCAGGAAGGGGCAAATCCGCCTTCATCACCGACATTGGTGTTGTAGCCTTTCGCTTTCAGAACCTTGCGCAGGTTGTGGAACGTTTCAGAACCCATCCGAACCGCTTCTTTCAGCGACTTCGCGCCTACCGGCATGATCATGAATTCCTGGAAATCCACTGTGGAATCCGCATGGCTTCCGCCGTTGAGAACGTTCATCATCGGAACTGGCAGCGTCTTGCCGTTGAAACCGCCGAAATACTTGTACAGCGGCATATCATAGTAATCCGCAGCGGCACGGGCACAGGCCATGGAAACACCGAGGATCGCGTTGGCGCCCAGTTTGGACTTATCCGGGGTACCATCCAGTTCGATCATGACTTTATCGATCGCATTCTGATCGGTTACGTCCATGCCGATCACCGCATCAGCCAGAACGTCGTTGACATTGGCTACCGCCTTGGTCACGCCCTTGCCCATGAAGCGATCTTTATCGCCGTCTCTGAGCTCCAGAGCTTCTCTTTCACCGGTGGAAGCGCCGGACGGAACGATCGCACGGCCAAACGCGCCGGATTCCGTCGTTACTTCAACTTCGACAGTCGGATTGCCGCGGGAGTCCAGTACCTCACGCGCATAAACATCAATAATACTAGGCATCTTCATTTCCTCCTTGTGATAACCTACCTATCCTTCTTCTGTACAGAAGACAGGAACCTAACGATGAGTCTTTTTGGCCTTGCCGCGATCATTCTGCAACGTCAGCCCCAGAATGATCAGCGCCAGCGGCCAGTAGCTGATCAGAACTTTTTCCAGCTCCGGAAGCAGCGCGCTGAATTCCATCTGCGGATTCAGCAGCAGTACAACACCGGAGACAATCAGAATCCCGCCGATCCTTTTTTTCATAACGATGCCTCCTTCGGCATCATTATAAAATCGGATCGGTGGGAATTTTGTCAGTTTCGCTTATTTTGTCGCGTTGATGATTTCCTCAAAGGAATCCGTCTTCAGCGATGCACCGCCGATCAGGGCACCGTCAATATCCTCCATGGCCATGTATTCCCGGATATTGCCCGGCTTGACGGAACCGCCATACTGAACGCGGACGCTGTCGGCCGCTTCATCCCCAAACATCACACGAACCTGATCACGAACGATGTGACAGCAGTTCTGAGCGATTTCCTTCGTCGCGCTCTTGCCGGTGCCGATCGCCCAGATAGGCTCATACGCAATGACCATTCTCGAAACGCATTTCGGGCACAGGCCATCCAGTCCGCGGCTCAGCTGGCTGCGGATTACTTCTTCGGTTTTTCCGGCATCGAACTGTTCTTCCGTTTCGCCGATGCACAGAATCGGAGTCATTCCCGCCTCTAACAGGCGCTTGGCTTTCTTATTGACAGTCTCATCCGTTTCGCCGAACATCTGACGGCGCTCGGAATGACCGATGATGCACCACTTGACGCCGATTTCTTCCAGCATCGGAACGCTGACCTCGCCGGTAAAGGCGCCGCTGTCCTCAAAGTGGCAGTTTTCCGCCGCGACAATCAGTCCTTTGGCTGTATTGACGCAGTCTTTCAGCGCGGTAAACGGAGCGGCAATGCCGTAATCGGCATGGTCGTGCAGTTTCGGCTCAATCTCGTTGATGAAGCTGACCGCTTCCGCGCAGGTTTTGTTCATTTTCCAGTTGCCAACAATAATCGGTTTTCTCATTATTTTTTCTCCTGAATGATCGCGATGCCCGGCAGTTCCTTGCCTTCCATGTATTCCAGCGAAGCGCCGCCGCCGGTGGAAATGTGCGTGAACTTATCCTTGAAGCCCAGCTGAATCGCCGCCGCCGCGGAATCACCGCCGCCGATGACCGTCATCGCATCCGGCAGTTCGGAGATCGCCTTGCAGATCTCAATCGTGCCGTTGGCATAAGCCGGATTTTCAAAGACACCCATCGGGCCGTTCCAGACTACCGTCTTGGCGCCTTCCAGTTCCTTACGGAACAATTCGATGGACTTCGGTCCGATATCCAGTCCCATGAAACCAGCCGGAATTTCATCGTTGCTGACCGTTTTGACTTCCGTTGCGTTGTCAAACGCATTGGCAACTACGGAATCCACCGGCAGAATCAGCTTGCCTTCGCCCTGAGCCAAAAACTCCTTCGCCATTTCGATGCGGTCTTCTTCCAGAAGCGAAGTACCGATTTCCTTGCCCTGAGCCTTCAGGAAGGTATACGCCATACCGCCGCCGACAATGACCTTGTCCGCGATCTTCAGCAGGTTCTCAATGACCTTGATCTTATCGGAAACCTTGGCGCCGCCCAGAATCGCAACCAGCGGACGCTTCGGATTGTCGATCGCCGCACTCAGGTTTTCAATTTCCTTCTGAACCAGGAAACCTACCGCGCTTGGCAGATGCGTCGCGATGCCAACCGTCGAGGCATGCGCTCTGTGAACCGAACCAAAAGCGTCGGAGACAAACAGATCTCCCAAACCGGCCCAGTAAGCCGCCAGTTCCGGATCGTTTTTGCTTTCGCCCTTTTCATAACGGGTATTCTGCATCAGGACGATTTCGCCATCCTTCATGTCGGCAATCGCCTTCTCCAGTTCCTCACCGCGGGTAACCGGGACGAATTTGACCGGCGCCTTGACCAGCTCCTGCAGCCGGACAGCAACCGGCGCCATGTTGTTTTTCTTCTTGCCGGCTTCGCACTTCTCCGGATCCTTGTGGTCGATCTTGCCCAGATGCGACATCAGGATGACCTTCGCTCCCTGTTCAGTCAGGTAGTTGATGGTCGGAAGAGCGGAGACGATACGATTATCATCAGTAATCTTTCCATCTTTGATTGGAACGTTAAAGTCAACACGGACGAGGACGCGTTTTCCCTTAACATCCAGATCACGAACTGTTTGTTTTGCCATGTTAAGAATTCCTCCTTTTACATTTCAAATTATAGCACCCGAAAACAGTGAAGTAAACAAGGAAAAACACGCTTGTGATAAGCTTATCAAGATGATAGCGCTTTCTTTTTGAACCCTTTTTTATCTTCGTTTTCCGGCTCTGCAGCCGGCTTTTTTCCCGCTCTTTAACCCGGGCCGCTCCCTGCTCCCTCACCTCAAAAAAAAGGAACCCGAAAGGTTCCTCAGAGTTCATTGTACAGCTGCAGATACTGATCTGCCGAACGATCCCAGCTGACATCCGTCGCCATGGCATGCTGGACCAGCATGTCCCAATCCGCCCGGTTGAGATAGAACAGATCGGCAGCGCTGCGCATCGTGTACAGCATATCGTGACTGTTGAACGCGCCGAAGCTGAAGCCGTTGCCTTCTTTGGTATACTGATTGTACGGCTGAACCGTATCTTTCAGTCCGCCCGTTTCTCTGACCAGCGGCAGCGCTCCATAATGCATCGCGATCAGCTGGCCGATTCCGCATGGTTCAAACAGCGAAGGCATCAAAAACAGATCGCAGCCGGCGTAAATCCGGTGCGCCAGATCGTCGTTGTAACCGCAGTAATAGACGGCCCGGCGGCGATACTGATCTTCCATGATCTTAAACTGGTTTTCAATATGCGTTTCCCCGGTTCCCAGAATCACAAACTGAATATCCAGGCCCATGATCTCCGCCAGTTTTTCAATAATCAGATAGACGCCCTTCTGCCAGGTCAGCCGGGATACGATGCCGATCATCATGACTTCATCCGTGACCCGCAATCCCAGCTCCTGCTGTACGGCCCGCTTGTTCAGCCGTTTTCCTTCCAGCACGCTGGACGCGTCGTAGTTGGCCGCCAGCACCGGATCGCTCGCCGGATTCCAGGAGTGAATATCGATGCCGTTGACAATCCCGGACAGATCCTGAGCCCGCATCCGCAGTACTTCATCCATCTGTTCGCCATACTGCGCGGTCAAAATTTCCTGCGCGTACGTCGGCGATACTGTAGTGATCTTATCGGCAAACACCAGACCGGTCTTCATGAAGCTGATGCCGTTGTGAAAACGCATCGAACCGTCTTCAAAATAACGGTACGGCAACCCGAAGCAATCGCCCAGCACCGAAGCCGGGAAATTGCCCTGGAAAGCCAGATTGTGAATCGTGTAGACATGCCGGATCCGCTGATAGCGCTCATCATCCGGATACTGAATCCGGCACAGCGCCGGAATCATGCCGGTATGCCAGTCATGGCAATGCAGCACATCCGGGAAGAAATCAACCGCCCACAACATTTCCAGCACAGCTTTCTGATAGAAGGCAAACCGTTCGCCATCATCCGGATACCCATACAGTCCGTCTCTTTCAAAATAGCCGGCATGCTCAATGAAATAATAGGTGACCCCTTCCCACTGGGTCTGGTAGATCGTCGCAATCGTATCGATCAGCCCGGCATGAATCGGAATGGTTTTCAGACGGGTAAAATCAGCGCGGTAACGCTCCGCGATCCGCTTGTACATCGGTAATACGACCCGGGCGTCCAGTCCTTTGGCGTTGAGGATTTTCGGCAGCGAACCGATCACATCCGCCAGCCCTCCGGTTTTAATGTACGGCAAGCCCTCGGATGCCGCAAACAATACAGACTTCATGGCGTCCCTCCTCAGATTCGATCCCGGCGCTTGACATAAATCGGCGAATCGTCCGTGCCTATCAATTTCTTCACATGGTTGACAATCGCCGCCTTATCGACGATGACACGATCCAGCTTGGCACCCTCGCCGATGTAAGCGCCTGGCAGAATGACGCAGTTTTTCACCACCGCACCCTTTTTGACGATGACGTTACGGCCGATCACGCAGTTTTCCACTTCGCCCTCAATATGACAGCCATTGGAAATCAAACAGCCGCGAATCCGCGCTCCCGGCATGTATTGCGATGGCGCTGAATCGTTGGTCCGGGTATGAATCGGCCAGTCTTCCTTGAACAGTTCCTTGGCATTGCTGTAGCTGCGCAGATCCAGATTGGCCTTGAAATAGCTGCGCAGGCTGTTGATGCAGTAAACCTTGCCTTTGTAAGGATAACCGACGATCCGCAAATCCTCGCAGCTGTCCGCCAGAATATCCTTGAACCAGTACAGCGAACTGGTATTGGCCGCCTTGCGCACCAGATCAAGAAACAGCTTTTTGGTCATGACATACGCTTCCAGCGAAACGTTGCGCACCTTGTACTTGCCGCGGTTTTTCTCAAAGCCGACAATCCGCTTGTCCTTGTCCACCGAAACCGTATCGCAGCCGATGAATTCTTCCTTGGCGTTATCGGTCGCCTTGTACACCACGGTGACATCGGCGTTTTTCTCCGCGTGCGCCTTCAGCACCTCGTTGAAATCAATCTGATAAATCATGTAGCTTGGCGCGACGACGACGTACGGCTTGTTGACTTCTTCGATATACTGAATGTTATCCATGAAATTGGCGACGTCGTGATTGTAGACTTCCGACATGATCCGCTCCTCGCCATACAGAATCGACAGCCGCCCCCGCTTGGAGTTGATGTTGTACTGCCGTCCGTTGCCCAGATGCTCAATCAGCGAACGAGGCTTGTCCTTGATGAAAACCTCGATCTGCGACATGCCGGAATTGGTCATGTTCGAAAGCATGAAGTCGATCAGCCGGTAACGGCCCAGAAACGAGATCGCTGAAGCAGGCCGGTAATCCATCAGACCGGCAATGTCCACGCTGGCATCTTCAAAATTAATAATTCCCAAGGCTTCACACATGATCCCATCCCCCTTATTTCACTCTTTTTTTCGCGACCAGTTCAATATGTTCGCTGTCTTTGTTGCCGACGACGGCGCCCGGCGCAATTTCCACATCGCCGGCGACGATGCAGCGGGTGACCTTCGCTCCTTCGCCGATCACCGCGTTCGGCATGATCACGCTGTCCACCACCTGCGCGCCGCTGCCGATCTCCACATTGGTAAACAGCACCGAATTCTTGACGGACCCGTTGACGACGCTGCCCTGATTGATATAGCAGTTGTCCACTTCCGCTTCCTCGCCGATAAACTGCGGCGGGGTCGGAATGTCCTCGGTGTAAATCTTCCACTCGGAATCGCTCAGATCCAGTTCGTTATCCGGATTCAGCAGATCCATGTTCGCTTCCCACAGCGAATCGATCGTTCCGACATCTTTCCAGTATCCCTTGAAGCGGTACGCCGTCAGGATTTTTCCGTCATTGAGATACGCCGGGATGATGTCCTTGCCGAAATCATGATTGGAACCGGCATCTTTCTCATCGCTGGTCAGATATTTCCGCAGCGTCTTGTAATTGAAGATATAAATTCCCATCGAAGCCAGATTGCTTTTCGGTTTGGCCGGCTTTTCCTCAAATTCAATGATCCGGTCGTTTTCATCCGTATTCATGATACCGAAGCGGCTGGCCTCCTTCAATGGCACCGCCAGCACCGCAATCGTCGCATCCGCGTTGTTGGCCTTGTGATGCGCCAGCATCTTCGCGTAATCCATCTTGTAAATATGATCGCCGGACAGAATCAGCACGTATTCAGCTTCCATCTGATCGAGAAAGTCCAGATTCTGAGTGATCGCATCCGCCGTTCCGCGATACAGGCCAAAACCGGTCGTATCCTTTTCCCGCGGCGGCAGAACAAAGACGCCGCTGTCGCGGGCATCCAGCCCCCAATGGTGATCACGCGCCACATAAGCGTTCAGCTGGACCGATTCATACTGCGTCAAGACGCCGACTACCGAAATTCCGGAATTGGCGCAGTTGCTCAGAGGAAAGTCGATAATGCGGTACTTGCCGCCGTAGTAGACCGCCGGTTTGGCCACCTTCTTGGTCAGGTCAAGAAGCCGGCTGCCGCGGCCGCCCGCCAGGATCATGGCTACCATATTATTTTGTCTCATACATTCAGCCCCCATCGTTTCTTTATGATTTCATTATAGCGTGTTCCCTGCTGATTTTCAAAGATTAAAAAATCAATAGTGCATATCTTTCACAAAGGGAAAAATTACAATTCGGTTTGAATTTCAAATTTTAATTGCTAACCCCGCTGGAATTTTCCGATTTTAATCGTTTTTGTGAAATTTGACGACGTTTTTCCGTGTTTTTTTACCGATTTTCGACGATTTTCTCAATTTTGCTAAAATAGTAACCGTTTACATTTCACAAATGAAAAAATCTTTTCCCCCCGTATCCCCCGGCAAATCCACCGCCCCTCAGCCCGCCGGCTTCCCGTTTGTCATAAGAAATATCCGCTTTCCGGAATGCGCTTACTTTTTAGCGCTGATAAAAAATAAAACGACCACGTTTTCTCGCCTGTCGTTCTTTTCCGCATACAATCTTCCAACAAAAAACTCTTCCGGCCGCAAGGACGGAAGAGCATCGAAAAAGCAGCTTACTCTTGATCGTAAGCAGCGCGGACTTCAGAGATGAAATACAGCGAACCGGTCACGATCAGCGATCCGGCTTTCGCCTGTTCTGCCCCCTGTTTCAGTGCCTGGCGCCAGTCCTCGATCAGAAGACTGCCCGCAATCTGCAACAGTTTCCCTTTCTGCGCCCGCACATAGTCAAACTGCGTGACGATCAGCTGATCGCAGATCTGACTGAGCTGCTGCACCATCTGATCGGTCTGTTTGTCAGCCAGCGCGGCAAAGACGATCACCCGCGGATGGGGCAGATCGACCAGCGAAGCGCACAGCGCCTCAATCCCCGGCAGATTGTGCGCGCCATCCAGTATGGTCAGCGGATGATGACGGACAACTTCAAAACGCCCCGGCCAGCGCGCCTGTCCAAGCGCATGACAACGCTGCTCAGCCCGGACGTCCAACCCCTTCTCCTTCAGACAATCCAGCACCGTCCAGGCCAGCGCGGCATTGGCCGCCTGATACCGCCCGCCGCCGGCCAGCTGCACCAGATGCTCATCGATCTTCAGGCAGACCGGCATCGTCCGAACCAGCGTAAACGGACGGCACTGCACCAGCGGTACATGGCATCGCTCGCACTGACGGCGCAAAACATCCAGGCATTCCGGATGGGATTCAGCGGTCACGGCAATCGAGCCAGGTTTGATAATCCCGGCCTTCTGCTGCGCGATCTCCGCCAGCGTTCCTCCCAGCCGGTCCATATGATCCAGACCGATGTTGACGATCACACAGGCCAGCGGCGCACTCAGCGCATTAGTCGCATCGTTCAGGCCGCCCACTCCCGTTTCCACGATCGCCACATCGACCTGCCGGCGGGCAAACCACAGACAGGCGAAAAAGAAATCGATCTCAAACATCCCCAGCTGCCATTGTTCAATCAGCGGCTGATACCGATTGACGTAATCCAGAAACACGTCGTCTTCGATCCACTTTCCCTGAATCCGGATCCGGTCCTGGTGCGCCTGCAGATGCGGGGAAGTGAACGTCCCTACCGTATAGCCGGCTTCCATCAGACAACACGCCAGAAACCAGACTGTACTGCCCTTGCCGTTGGTTCCCGCTATGTGAAGACTCTGAAAACGATCCTGCGGATTTCCCTGACTGGCCAGAAAACGGCGGAAATGTTCCGGCTTTTGATGAGCGCTGCGCCGTGAGGTCACATAGGCAACCGCCTGAGCGACATCAGTGAACATCGCTGTCCTCGATCTGCCAGTCAATCGGTTCGCGTCCGTGTTCGATCAGAAATGCGTTAGCCCTTGAAAACGGCCGGGTTCCAAAAAAGCCATAGCTGGCGGACAATGGCGAAGGGTGTGGCGACTTGAGAATCAGATGCCGGGGATCCGTGATCCAGCGGCCCTTTTCCTGCGCATTTCTTCCCCACAGGATAAACACCAGCGGCTGGGGATGATCGTTCAGCTTACGCATGACCTCATCGGTAAATTCTTCCCAGCCTTTACCGCGATGGGACAGCGGTCTGGATTCTTCCACCGTCAGCACGGTATTCAGCAGAAATACTCCCTGCCGCGCCCATTTCATCAGATACCCGTGATGCGGAATTGAACAGCCCAGATCGCTGTTGAGTTCCTTGTAGATGTTGACCAGACTTGGCGGGATCTTCACTCCCGGCCGCACGGAAAAGCACATGCCGTGCGCCTGATTGGGCTGATGATACGGATCCTGTCCGAGAATCACTACTTTGACTTGCGAATAATCGGTAAACTCGAACGCTGAAAACACCTGCAGACGAGGCGGATAAATGTGCTTCTGCGCATACTGCTGACGCAGAAAGGCGGACAGCTGCACAAAATACGGTTTCTGAAATTCCGCCTTCAGAAAGGGTGTCCATTCATTCTGAAACATAGAATGCCTCCATTCTCCTATAGAATAAAAACCGGAAAACTCCGGTTTCATTATAACACTTTGCGCCTCGTATGACGCTTACAGGATCAGCGAACGGCGCTTCATTTCATCACGGCGGCGATGATAACGGGTCGCATAGGCCACGTTGATCATCGGAAACAGCGAACAGAGAATGACCGCGACCGGCAGATACATCGTTTCTGAAAGAACCAGATAACACAGTACGATCATCGTCATGCCCAGACAGCGCCCCAGCGACAGATACGTTTCCTTGGCAATGACGCGGGCAACGATATTTTCCTTTTCACTGTAATCGGCAATCGCATTCATCATGATGATGGAATACGGATTGGCGTACATCGGCGTCGCCACCGCATTGACTACGCCGTAATACAGCGCCCCGGCCAGCGACGGAAACAATACGAGCACAATCGTCGAGGAAGCGATCAGAATGGATCCGGCCTGATAAAAACGCATCCGGTTGTTGCGGCGCATCGCCCGCGATACCCAGCGGTAAGCCAGCACCGTCAGTACGGCGAACACCGCCTGCAGCTGGCTGTACAGACTGCCGCTGCCGTTGGTCGCGTTGTAGACAAGAAGGCCGGCCAGCGTCAGGGTCAGCGAATCACGCATACCATACAGAAAAGTGGACCTCATGCAGTATTTCCATTGCGGATCATCCAGCTTCAGCCGTTTCAGCACCGAAAAGCTCTGGGTAGAAGAACGCGCCTTCAGCCGGGTAGACAGCAGCGCGATAAAAGCGTAGATCACCAGCACGATCTTGAAGATGTCCACATACCCCGCCGTATCCGATCCGGCGATGGAAATGATGCCGGAAGCGATCAGCGGCGCGATGATCGCCGACAGATTGTTGAAAATCCCGATATTGGAAAGAAACAGCGAACGGCTTTCCCCGCTGGACACAATCTGGTTCAGGCTGTTGATGCTCAGCCAGTACAGACCCTCGCCCATTCCGGTCAGCGCCGCTACCGCGTAAACCAGCTCCGGCATCATCTCAAACCGGTCGTTGGCACTCAGCACAAACAACAGAGACAACATAATCAGAATCAGTCCCGCCGTCAGCGTATGAGAGAAACGATGCTTCTGCGCCCATTTGCCGCCGATTGTAAAAAACAGCGGATACAGTCCGATTCGCACGATCGTATAAATCGACATGACGACCAGCGATCCGGTATACGCGTAAAGATAGACATTCATAAACACAGCAGACATGGCGTTAGCCAGATTGTAGAAACAGTTGATGAGAATAACCATCTTTTCATCCTGAGTCATCGTTTTCATAGAACAGTCTCCCTTTTGACTTCAGGTATCATAGCACAATAATTCACAAAATGAAACCGGATTTTGCAACAAAAATTCAATTTTCATCGTCGTCCTTTTTTCCCTTTGTTGTCCATGAAAAAACCGCCTTTCACAAAGCGGTCTCCCATCAGAACAGAAACTCAAAATATGCCTCCAGCTCGGCTTCGGACAACGTTGTGGAGGTCGAGGCGTCAAACTCGTATTTTCCCAGCTGATGCAGCTGCGCAGGACTCAGCAGCAGCGAATCGGTCAGAACCCGCCCCGGCTCATCCGGTACCGGATCGTCAAAGGTGGCGTCCACATACCGCATCTGTCCTCCTACATTGACCAGATTCCAGGCGTGGTCCATCGTATTACTGAACACTTTCAGTGAAGCGACGCCCGCCTCGTTCAATAACAGATGCATCGCTTCCATATAACCCGAACAGGTCGCCATCCCCCGTTCAAAAACACCGGCCGCGCGGAAAGAGATGTTTTTCTTGCGCTGCGCCATCGTCAGCAGGGGCGCTTGCTGATCATAGGCGGTATTCAGCACGACCCACTCATGCAGCGCCTGCACCTTCTGCCAGTCCTCCATCGCCGGATCGATAACTTCGCTTACCACCCGTCGCGCATGGCTGCGGCTGCGCTGCAATTCCTGTTCGTCCTGTACGGTCAGCGTGAACACCGTCCGGCGGATACCGGTAATCTGCTGGCGTTGGGAATACTGCGCTTCAAACGTGACCGGCGAGATCGTCAGCGCGTACATGAACACTTTGTCAAGATCCAGATCCTGCTCGCTGACAATGGCCGCTTTGCGCACGCCGCTGTCAATCAGATTGCCGATCAGTAAGCCGGCCTCCATTTCAGTATTGACCTGATAACAGCCCTCTTCCACATCGCAGCGGACCTTTTCAAATTCATACTCCGGCAGATACAGCGACTGCTCAAAGACAACCGATTCTCTTCCCGCCAGCAGCTGCCGTACCTGAAAGCCCTCGCCGCTGCATCCGCCAAGAAGACATGCGCACAATCCCAGCGCCACGCTCTGTTTTTTTCGGTTCATGCGCACCCCTCCTGTTCTCTATCAGTATACCACGGCAGCCGTGATTTCTTTCTTTCGTTTCCCTTTCAATTTCGTTATAATAAATAAGATCAAAGGAGAAAAACCATGCTGAAAAACACGATGACACTGAAGGAAATGATTGATATCCGGCCGGATGTCGAACAGCTGCAGGAGCTGGGAGAGGGGATCAGCGGTCTGATGCGGCTGGTGATCGTCGCGGCGGACAAACAGAGCGCCTATGACTTTCTGCGTCATATGATGAATCCGCCTTACCGCACGCTGTGTTTGAACTCATTCAAGGACTGCCTCAACGCAATGCATTTTGATTTTGACGGCACCCATGCGCCGCGCCCGGCCTTCATTCTGGTTGGCGAATATCAGACCGTCTGCGATGAAGAATCCCTGCAGGCGCTGATGGAAGCGGTCATCGGATCCCGTCCGCAGCCGCAGGTAGAAGTGATCGCCGACTGTTTTCTGCGCCGTGGGGACGGACGCAGCCAGTTACGCATCTATACGCATGAAGATCAGGTTTACAGCGCCCACCTTGCCTGAGACTTATAGTGTAAAAAAGACCGAAGATCATTGCGGCTGATCTTCGGTCTTTTCCTGCTGCTGAATCGAAAGATGAATCAGGCTCAGCACCACCTGATCGGTAATGTTGGCCATCATGTTGGCAAACCGCTGATAGCCTTCTTCACGATAGGCGTCCTCCGGTTTGATCTGAGCGTAGGAACGCAGGTAAATTCCCTCGCGCAGACGGTTCATCGAATCGACATGATCATTCCATTGCCGGTCGATCACCGCCAGCACAATCCGCTTTTCCAATAGCGGCAGCGATTGCGGATCGGCCTGTTCTTTCTGCTGAATCTGCTCCTGAAGCAGACCGGCAATAACCTGTTTCATCGCTTTGGGATCGTTGTCCTTCAGTACGCTCTGCTGATGCTGCTGCAGCTGCCACAGCTGCGCCTGTTCTTGCCAGAACGCATCAAAGCGCTGCGGCTGCGTACGGCGCAGCTGACAGAGCTTTTCCGCCAGACCTTCAGCCGCCTGATTCACCATCGACCGGATCAGCTCGCTGACCTGCGGCTGATCCAGAATCTGATCGCGCTGCGTAAAAATGATCCGGCGCTGTTCCATCAGCACATCGTCATATTCCAATACCCGCTTGCGGGCGTCATAATGCAGATCTTCCGCCCGTTTCTGAATCTGATCGATCGTCTTCAGCAGCTTCTGCGCCGGCAGCTTGTCGTTGAGATAGCGCTCGATCGTTTCCTTCTGCAGATCGGAAGCATACTGCACGATAAAATTATCCTGCATCGAGACATAGAAACGGGAAAAACCCGGATCGCCCTGCCGGCCGGAACGGCCGCGCAGCTGATTATCGATACGCCGCGCTTCATGCCGTTCGGTTCCCAGTACTGCCAGACCTCCCAGCTCGCGCACTCCCTCGCCCAGTTTGATATCGGTACCCCGGCCAGCCATGTTGGTGGCAATCGTCACCGCCCCCTTCTGTCCGGCGCGGGCGATGATTTCCGCTTCCTGGGCATGATTTTTGGCGTTGAGCACCGGATGAGGAATCTTCCGCTGATGAATCAGGGCCGAAAGCACTTCGCTGATTTCCACCGACGGCGTTCCTACCAGCACCGGCTGTCCCTTTTCGTGCAGACGCTGCACCTCGTCGGCAATCGCCTCGTATTTTTCCTTGCGTGTTTTGAATACTTCGTCCGGATAATCCACCCGGATCACTGGCCGGTGAGTCGGCACACAGATCACACGCATGTTGTAGATCGTCAGCAATTCCTGTTCTTCCGTCTTGGCGGTGCCGGTCATCCCGCTCAGCTTGTCGTAGAGCCGGAAAAAATTCTGATAGGTGATCGTGGCCAGCGTTCGCGTCTCCTGTTTAATGCCGACCCCTTCCTTGGCCTGAATCGCCTGATGCAGGCCGTCGGAAAACTCCCGGCCCTCCATTTTACGGCCGGTAAACTGATCGACCAGAATGACTTCGTTGTCTTCCACAACATATTCCACATCACGCGTCATGATGAAATTGGCCTTCAGCGCCTGCTGAATGTAATGAACCAGATCGCCATGGTTGTGATCGTACAGATGGGCAACCTTGAAAAAACGTTCGGCATGACTGATGCCTTTTTCCGTCAGGCTGACCTGCCGCTGCTGCAGATCGACTTCCACCTCATCACTTCGCAGCATCCTGACAAACTGGTCGGCCATCCTGTACCATTGATCGAGCATTTCGCCAGGGCCGGAAATGATCAGCGGAGTCCGCGCTTCATCGATCAATACCGAATCGACCTCGTCGATCAGCGCGAAATGCAGCCCGCGCAATACCCGCTGCTGCGGCTCGCTCACCATGTTGTCGCGCAGATAGTCAAATCCCAGCTCGGAGTGCGTTGTGTACGTGATATCGCAGGCAAACGCTTCCCGCTTGCCCGCCGGGGTCAAAGAACGGTCATTGCAGCCGACGCTCAGTCCCAGAAACTGATAGATCTGTCCCATCCACTGAGCGTCACGATGAGCCAGATACGGGTTGACCGTCACAACATGCACGCCCTTGCCCTCCAGCGCGTTGAGATATACCGGCATGATCGAGGTCAGCGTTTTGCCCTCACCGGTTTTCATTTCGGCAATGTCGCCCTGATGCAGCAGAATTCCGCCGATCAGCTGCACCGGATACGGCCGTTCCCCCAGAGTCCGCGCCGCCGCCTCCCGGGCGGTCGCAAATGCTTCCGGCAAAAGATCATCCAGCGTTTCGCCCTGGCTCAGCCGCTGACGGAACTGCGCCGTTTTCTCCCGCAGCTGCTGATCGCTCAGCGCGCGATAGGTTTCATCATAAGACTCGATCCGGCGGGCCAGCTTTTCCGCCTTGGCCAGAATCCGGCCATCCGCCGTCAGGGATTGAAATAAACTCATAGGCCACCTCCGCCGGTATTCTCCGGCAATCTGTATCATCATACACTGTTTCCCTTCGTTTGACAATGACCGGCAGATCGATTTCAGCTCTCCCTCACAAAACAAAAAGCACGGGAATCCCGTGCCTCAGCGAGCCATGACGACCATCGAAACCGGATTGACTGCCAGATGACAGATCCACAATGGCATTGTGAGCAGTCCGGCTTCATTGAAAATCTGCAGGTAATCCCCATCCAGCTCCACATACTGCACTGAACCGGACGGATTGAAAATGACCTTGACCGTCTGATACGGACAGAACTGGCTGACATCGTTGAGCTGGTAAAGCACCATGCCGCCCTCCAGCATCGCAAAGCTGACATGCGCGGCGATCTGTTCGCGGCTGCGCAGCCGGAAAGCGCCGATCTGGCGGCGCAGCTGAATGCAGTCGCGGGTAAATTCCACTACGTCCAGATTGCGCAGACAGCGGTGCCAGTCCAGCGCGTTGATGTTGTCCGGCTTGTTGTAGGTGTTATGCAGTCCGTACTTGGTACGGCAGAATTCCTGTCCGCTCTGCAGAAAAGGAATCCCCTGCGCAACCAGCACGGTCGCGATCATCAGCTTCTGACGGCGCACCCGCACTTCCCGCACCTCATCCTTGCAGCAGTCCTTCATTTTATCCCAGCTGGTCGCGTTGTCATGACATTCAACGTAGTTGATACTCTGATGCGGCTGCTGATAAATTTGGGTATACGGGCCATCCAGCGTATGAGCGCACAGACAGGAAGGAACCTCATGACACTGATACAGATTGCCGGTCATATAGCCGCGGGCCTGTACCTCGTATTCCGACGTCCGGCCCTTGATCACATCGCGGAAAACATCGTTGAAATGAGCGATCTGCGGCATTTGAGCATTGTTTCTCTGACAGGCTTTCTGTGCCGAATCCAGCGCCGTCGGCATATCCCAGCCCTCGCCATACACCATCAGATCCGGCTTCAGCCGCCGGCCTTCTCTGACGATCTGATTCATTGTATCAATATCATGCAGCCCCATCAGATCAAACCGGAAACCGTCGACATCGTACAGCTGGATCCAGCTGAGCACGCAATCCACCATGAATTTGCGCATCATCCGGCGGACGGAGTCCGTATCGTTGCCGCAGCCGGAACCGTTGGAAATAAAACCGGAAGGCGTCGTTCGGAAATAATAATAAGGCACGCAGGCGTCAAAGGCGGAAAACTGAATGTCATAATGATGATTGAAAACAACGTCCAGATTGACGCGTAAACCATGTCGGTGCAGCGTACTGATCAGCTGCTGCAATTCCGCAACCCGGCAAAGCGGATCGTTCGGATCACTGCTGTAGCTGCCTTCCGGACAGAAATACTGTAACGGATCGTATCCCCAGTTATAGAACGACGCCGGATGTTCCTCATCCACCGTGGCAAAATCCGCTACCGGCATCAGCTGGACGTGAGTCACCCCCAGCGAGCTCAGATAAGCCAGTCCGGTCGGCCGTCCTTCCAGCTGGGTGTTTTCCTCGCACAGCGACAGAAACTGGCCATGCGTTTGCGTTCCTGAACTGTCCGCGCTGGTAAAATCACGAACGCTCAGCTCATAGATCACCGCGTCGGTCATCGCTTCCAGCGGCGCCAGCGCTTCCCGATGACGGTCAAACGTCATTCGCGAAGGATCCACAATCCCGCTGCGCCGGCCGTTGGCCGTTGAGGACAGACCGTAAGGATCCGTACTCCGTCGCAGTTCGCCATTGATTCTCAGCTGATACAGATACGTCGCGCCATGCCAGTCGCCTTCCGCCACCGCCCGCCAGACTCCCTGCGAATGCCGCTGCATTTCGATCAGCCGCGATTGCGTACCGGACTGCAGATCAATCTGAACACGGCTGGCAGTCGGCGCCCACAAAGCGAATTCTGTCCGATCCTGACTGCAGCGGGCGCCCAGATCATCGCCATCATAGGCAAAATCGTTCTCAAAACGTTCCGTCTGCACAATCCGACGGTATTGCAGGACAACCCGATGGCCATGCTCCTCAACCAGCTCATACTCCGGTCCCACCCGCACTGCCGGACCGGTCAGCGTGTACTGAGTATAGCTCTCGTGCGTTTCCCGCCCGCGAATCTGACAGGCAATCATCTCTCCCTGGGGAATGACCAGAAAAAACTTTTCGCTGCGGCCATTATAAAAACGCTGGGAAAGAAGAACGACAATCTCCCCGTAATCATCCATATAGGCTTCCATACTTGTGTTTTCTCTCATCACGGTAACCCTCTTTTTTCAATGCTTTTCTATTATAAAGGACAATGGCGGAATTCAACAAGGGGCCGCCGGGACTTTCATGATTTTTCATTATCAACAAACAAAAAGCCTGACCGTCAGGGTCAGACTGTTTTTGTCGGATCATCCAGATGAACCGGCTGAATATTCCAGATTTCCTCGGCATACTGCCGGATCGTCCGGTCGGAAGTGAAGTATCCTGATTTCGCGATGTTGATCAGACAGCTGCGCGCCCAGCCGGACGAATCCTGATAACGCCGCTGAATTTCCTCATGTGCTCTGACATAGCTGTCAAAGTCCGCCAGCAGCAGATACTCGTCATTTTTATACATCACCTCGTCAAAGATCATCCGGAATTCATCCAGATCCTGCGACCAGGTGCCGTCCACCAGAGAATCCATCGCCTTGCGGATCCGGATATCGCCGTTGTAGTAATCCCAGGCGTTATAATGCGGACGGATCTGTTCCACCTGTTCCACGGTCAGACCGAAGATCACATCGTTTTCGCGGCCTACCCGGGCGTCAATTTCCACATTGGCGCCATCCAGAGTTCCCAGCGTCAGCGCTCCGTTCATCATGAATTTCATGTTGCCGGTTCCGCTGGCTTCCTTGCCGGCGGTGGAAATCTGTTCGGAAACATCAGCGGCGTTCATCAGCACCTCGGCGATCGAAACGCTGTAGTTCGGAATGAACACCACTTTCATCATCCGGCTGATGCGTGGATCCTGGTTGATCACCTCAGCCAGACTGTTGATCAGCTTGATTACCTTTTTGGCGAAATAATACGCCGGAGCGGCCTTGGCGGCAAACAAGAACGTAGTCGGACGAATCGTAAAGGACGGATCTTCCTTCATTCGCTGATACAGATAGATAATATGCAGCGCGTTCAGCAGCTGACGTTTATACGCGTGCAGCCGCTTGGCCTGCACATCGAAAATGGAATCCGGGTCAATCTCAATGCCGCAGCGCTTTTTGACATCCTGAGCCAGAATGACCTTCCGTTCACGCTTGATCTGCATGAAACGCTGCTGTACCTGTGGGTCATCCACCTTATCCATCAGTTTTTCAATCTGATCCAGATCGTATTCGTACTCCTCGCCAATCAGATCCTTCAGCATCGCTCTGAGCTGCGGATTGGAATACAGCAGCCAGCGGCGATGGGTGATGCCGTTGGTCTTGTTGTTGAACTTCTGCGGCCACAGACGCACAAAGTCACGGAACAGGTCATTGACCAGAATGTCGGTATGCAGCTGCGCCACCCCGTTGACACTGTGCGAACCGGCGATGGCCAGCGAAGCCATGTGAACCTGATCTTCCTTGATGATCGCCATCCGATAAGCCATATCCGGCTCGTTGGGAAACTGTTCGCCGATCTGTTTCATGAAACGGCGGTTGATCTCCTCGATGATCATGTAAATCCGCGGAAGCAGTCGCTGCACGAAGGAAACCGGCCATTTTTCCAGCGCCTCGGAAAGAATCGTATGATTGGTATAGGCCATCACCCCGGTCGTGATTTCCCACGCCTGTTCCCAGGCATAGCCGTAATCATCCATCAGAATCCGCATCAGTTCCGGAATGGCCAGCACCGGATGCGTATCGTTGAGCTGAATAGCCACCTTGTCAGCCAGATTATCCAGCGTCGGATACACATTCAGATGCGAACGGATAATGGAGCTGACCCCGGCCGACACGAAGAAATACTGCTGTTTCAGACGCAGAATCTTGCCGACATCGGTCGAATCATCCGGATACACGTTCAGACAGATTTCCTGCAGCTCCTGCAGATACAGGCGGAAATCCTTGTTGGTCGGAATGATGTCCGACGCTTCTGCCGACCACAGACGCAGCGTGTTGGTCTCCTTGGTTCCATGACCGACCACCGGCATATCATACGGAACAGCCAGCACATGCTCGGCGTCGACATGGTCAAAAATCATGCGCCCGTTTTCATCCTTGCGCATTTCAATATGTCCCCAGAAGCGGACATCCACAGCGCTTTTCGGCTTGCGCACTTCCCAGACATTGCCCAGCCGCAGCCACTGATCCGGTACCTCTACCTGATACCCGTTTTCGATTTTCTGACGGAACAGGCCGTACTGATAGCGGATGCAGTTGCCGTTGCCCGGCAGCTGCAGCGACGCCAGCGAATCAAGAAAACAGGCGGCCAGACGGCCCAGACCGCCGTTGCCCAGACCTGCGTCGGATTCCAGCTCCTCCAGTTCGTTAATATCCATTCCAAGATCTTTTAAGCCGTCACGAACCAGCTCATAGATCCCCAGATTCATCAGATTATTGGTCAGCATCCGGCCGATCAGAAACTCCATCGAGAAGTAATACATCTGTTTGGCCTGCTCCTGCGCGATTTTCTCTTTTGTCTGTTTCCAGTGAATTCCGGCGAAATCACGGATCATCTGTCCCAATACCATAAAGCGCTCGGTCGGATGAGACTGAGCGACGGAACGTCCAAAGTTTTCTTCGATCCGTTTCGTAAATTCGTCAACGAATTCCTGCTTGTTATTGAACATACTCTAACCTCCCGCGTGTATTTTACCAGTTTTTCCTTAAAACGCAATATTTTCCTAGGTTTGGCGGCGATGAAATCACGCTGAAACTCGTTGTGTTATCACATTTCTTTCGGATTTTCAGAAAAAAACCGCGTTCCCCGCGCCATCGCCAAAGCGAAGCACCGGGGAACGCGGTCAATCACCATCATTTTGTCCGCTGTCGGCTTGAGATGGACGTTTGTGCCTCGCCAGAAGAACGGCTGGCGTTTTCCGTCTTTTTTCTGCCGGAGGCGGCAGGCTGTTTACGGCAGAAAAACAGAATTCCGGCAAACGGAGCCACCCGGATATCGATCGACTGTTCAAAATGGTGCATCGGAATATCTTCCGATTTCACCGGCTCATAGTTGCACATGTTGCAGCCGTCGTAGATATCTTTTTCAGTATTGAGCAGTTCGCTGTAGCTGCCCCTCTGCGGCACGCCGATGCGGAAATGTTCATAGGAGGCCGGCGTCATGTTCAGCACCACGACCATGTATTTCTGTTCATCCTCACGATAATAGCTGTAAACGCTCTGTTCTCCATTGTCGGCGTCGATCCAGCGGAATCCTCTGAACTCAAAATCATAACGACTCAGCGCCCGGTGATGGGAATAGATACGGCTCAGATCGCGGAAGAAGCGGGCAAACGCCGCATGCCGCGGATATCCCAGTAAAAACCAGTCCAGTTCGCGTTTTTCATCCCATTCGCGGAACATGCCGATTTCATTGCCCATGAAGTTCAGCTTTTTGCCCGGATGAGTGAACTGATAGAGATACAGGTTTTTGGCCTGCGCGAATTTCTGATCGTAACTGCCCCACATCTTGTCGACGATCGTATGCTTGCCATGAACAACCTCATCATGACTCAGCGGCAGAATGAACCGTTCGGAATAGAAATACGCCATGGAAAACGTCAGTTCGTTGTGATGATATTTGCGGTAAATCGGATCCCGGCCATAATATTTCAGCGTATCGTTCATCCAGCCCAGATCCCACTTGTAGTCAAACCCCAGCCCCAGCTCCAGCGTCGAACGGGTAACCTTCGGATAATCCGAAGAATCTTCCGCAATCAGCATCACTTCCGGGAATTTCCTGTTCAGATAGTAATTCATGCGGCGGATAAACGCCAGCGCGCCCTCATTGACGCCGCGGTCCTTGTTGCCGCCCCAGTAGATGATGTTGCTGACGGCATCGATACGGATCCCGTCGATATGATAATACTCACACCAGAAAGCGGCCGAGGACATCAGAAAACTTCTGACCTCTTCTTTCCACAGGTCAAAATTCATCGTTCCCCACTCGCTGTTGGCGTCCTCAAATTTCGGATATTCATACAGCGCTTCGCCATCAAAATAGCGCAGGCCGTGATCATCCTTGACAAAATGAACCGGCACCATGTCCAGAATCACACCGATCTGATTGCGATGACACTCATTGATCAGTTCCATCAGCTCCGTACAGCGGCCATAACGCGAGGTGCAGCTGTAATACCCGCTGGCCTGATAACCCCAGGAACCATCAAACGGATGTTCGTTCAACGGCATCAGTTCGATATGCGTAAACCCCTGCTGCTTCACATACGGAATCAGCTCCTGGATCAGCTCCCGGTAATTCAGCCAGTACGCTCCGTTCATTTTCCAGCTGCCGGCATGCAGTTCATAGATATTCAGCGGTTCGTTGAAATTCTTGGACCGCCGCCCCAGCCAGATCTGATCTTTCCACTGAAAGCTGTCCAGATTGACGATCACCGAAGCGCTCTGCGGACGCATTTCACTGTAAAAGGCATACGGATCCGACTTGTCAAAAATCCGGCCCTGACGGTCTTCAATCCGGTATTTGTACCGCATTCCCTCTTTCAGATCCGGGATAAACAGACTCCAGATCCCCTGATCGACCGAAAGCCGCGACATTTCCGCGTTGTCTCCATTCCAGTCGTTAAAATCACCGATCACCTGAACTTTTCGCGCATGCGGCGCATACACCGTAAACCGTACGCCATTGACCCGTTCATAAGTAAAATGCGCGCCAAAAAGCCGGTAGGCTTCGAGGCAGTGGCCCTGATGAAAGCTTTCGATGAGTGTTGTCTGATTCATGGAAATCCTCCTGTTTCTTTCTTCGGATCAACAAATCTGCTGAAAAGCGCTGAACGAATCCCGTTCCAGCGTTCTCTCTTTTCTTTTTTCATTCTGTTCATCCCAAAAGAATCTGATCCTGATTTCATTGTACAACATCGCCAAAGTCAGTTCAATGGTTTCTTCCCGACAAATGTAAGCCCTTACTGGCAAGCGTAAAAAAAGACGGCTCAAGGCCGTCTGCCGATCAGTGGAAGAATTACAGAACCGTAACGTTGACCGCGCGGGTTTTTCCGCTTCTTTCATCGTTTTCTACATCGTAGGAAACGTGCTGACCCTCATCCAGGCTCTTATAGCCTGTGCCGTTGATGCCGGAAAAATGAACGAAGATATCTCCCTGTCCGTTGTCGTCAGAGATGAATCCGTAGCCCTTTTCAGCATTAAACCACTTAACTTTTCCAGTATTCATTTCAAATACCCTCCTTTACAATTTAGAACTTTGTGGGTCAATAAGTTAAAACGCGCTTGATATCACCTTTCGAAGCATGATCTCACAGCGCGTTACCATATCATCCATCGGTCTAAATCATCTATATTATACGATGAATCATGTCAGCTGTCAATGAATTCACCGCAACTTCCCATGCTGCAGCGCAGCAGCGATCAGCCCGCTGAACAGCGGATGCGGCCGGTTGGGACGGCTTTTGAATTCCGGGTGATACTGCACCGCCACAAAGAAGTCACAGGCCGGATATTCTATCGCCTCCACCAGCGTTCCCTCCGGCGAAGTCCCGCAGATCATCATGCCATGCTGCTGAAACAACTGCCGGTACTGGTTGTTGAATTCGTAGCGGTGCCGGTGACGTTCGCGGATTTCATTCTGTCCATACAGCCGCTGCAGCAGCGAACCTTCCGCCAGATGACATGGATAAGCTCCTAACCGCATCGTTCCTCCCTTGTCGATATCGTCCGACTGATCTGCCATAAAATCGATAATCCGATGCGGACTGGCCGGATCAAACTCACGGGAATGCGCTCCCTGCAGTCCCAGCACATGCCGGGCGAATTCGATGGCGGCCGTCTGCATGCCAAGGCAGATGCCCAGATACGGAACGTTGTTTTCACGGGCGTAACGGGCGGCGGCGATTTTGCCTTCAATCCCGCGATCCCCAAAACCGCCCGGCACCAGAATACCATCGCATTCTCCCAGCACCTCGGCCGCGGTCTTCTCCGTGACCTGTTCCGCCTCAATCCAGCGGATCTCCACCTGCGCGCCGTTGGCGTAACCGCCATGACGCAGCGCCTCCGCTACCGACAGATAAGCGTCGTGCAGCCGGACATACTTGCCGACCAGTCCGATCGTCACGGTTTTATCCAGCGAATGAATTCGCTGCACCATGGCCGTCCATTCGCTCAGATCGCAAGGCGGACAATCCAGCTTCAGCATCTCGCAAACCTTATCGGACAGTCGCTGCCGCTGCAGCATCAGCGGCGCCTGATAAAGCACCGGCACCGTGCGGTTTTCAATCACGCAATCCGGCGCAACGTTGCAGAACAGCGAGATTTTCTCTTTCAGCGACTGCGGCAGCGGCTCGTCACAACGGCAGACGATGATATCCGGCGTGATGCCGTTGGCCCGCAGTTCCTTGACCGAATGCTGGGTCGGCTTGGATTTCAGCTCGCCGGAGCTGGCGATGTAGGGAATCAGCGTCACATGAATAAACAGGCAGTTTTCCTTGCGGACTTCCAGAGAAATCTGCCGGATCGCCTCGATAAACGGCTGGCTTTCAATATCGCCGATCGTCCCGCCGATTTCAGTAATCACCACATCGGCATTGGACGTATCGCCTACCGAATAGATAAACTTCTTGATCTCGTTGGTGATGTGCGGAATCACCTGAACCGTCTCGCCCAGATAGGCGCCGCTGCGCTCCTTGTTCAGCACGTTCCAGTAAACCTTGCCGGTCGTCAGATTGGAAAAGCGATTGAGATCCTCATCGATGAAACGTTCATAATGACCAAGATCCAGATCGGTTTCCGCTCCATCCTCCGTCACAAACACCTCGCCATGCTGATAAGGACTCATCGTTCCCGGATCCACATTGATATACGGATCGAGCTTCTGCGAAGCAACCTTCAGTCCCCTTGTTTTCAACAGCCGTCCCAGGGAAGCTGCCGTGATCCCCTTGCCCAGTCCTGAAACCACGCCGCCGGTTACAAAAATATATTTCATTGTTGTTCTCCTTCCTTCTTTATTGCTTCGACAATGTTCTGCGCCGCCTGCCAGCGGCGAATGCGCTGATCCATCGCCTGTTTTTCCAGGTAGTGATGGGCTGTCTGTTCATCCCATCCTTTTTGCTGCATCAGCAGCGCCTTCGCTTTGTCCGTCCAGCTTTTCTGCCATGCCGCGCTCCGCAATCCTTCACAGCTCTCTGTCAGCTGCGGAAAACGCCGCGCGATCTGCGGCAGCAGCAGACTGATCCGCATCGGCCGCGCCACGCAAAAAACCTCCGGCAAAAGAACGGTCTGCCCGGCGCGAACAAACAACAGCACCGGCGGCAACTGGCGGCGCTGGCTCAGCTCTTCCAGAATGTGCACGGCATCCTGTTCCTGGGAAGGAACATCAATGATCACCAGATCCGGCACAACGCCGGTCAGCCGCTGAGGCAAAGAAGACAGGGAAACGCTCTGTTCGATCCGATCAAATCCGCACCGTTTGACCAGACTGTCCAGCCGGGCCGAAGCGCACAGCGCGTTTTTTACCAGCAATACGGAACTCATAGAAAACCATCCGTCCGGCGCGGTTGATTACGCCGCCATCCCATAAGAAACCGGCACGCCGGCCCTGGTAAACCGCAAAACGTCAGACGATACAGACGCACATCGTTTTTCTGTACGAACCGGGAGCCAGAGAGCCGTTTCCTATTCATCAGTTTCACCTCATTTTCAGCTTCTAATCCATGAAAAAAGGGGACATGAAAAGAACCATTTTCACGAACCCCTTTGTTCAACGGATGTTATTATACCGTAGGACCCTGGGCAGTTCAAGAATTTTTTCAACTTTCCCCAGAACAGAAAAAAGAAGCGGATTTCCCGCTTCCTTCCGTGTTTTACGCGATCAGTTCGGCAACCGCCTTCTGCATCGCCGCTGTTTTTTCCTG
>CAJFOC010000036.1 GCA_904395815.1 uncultured Holdemania sp. | reverse complement strand
GGCGCATACCCTTGTTGTCAGCAACCCTTGCATGGCAACTGCCATAATTCTTGTTTCGTAAAACCTGTTTTATGAGCAGCTACCCGAAGCCGGCTATTTTTTCTGATATCGCAGCAACGCCTGCTGCAGAATCTGTGTCAAATGCTGCCGGGCATCCGCCGGTTCCAGAATTTCCAGGTATTCCAGATATTGCAGTGCGAAGTAAAACATTCCCTGACGGCTGGACTGAATACGGGTGACAAAATGATGGTCATCAAAATCGACCACCGGCACTTCCTTGCCGAAAGAATCCAGAATGTCATCCAGAATCCGGTCATCACACCGCAGCAGGAAATATTCTTCTTCACCGCCGAACATGTAAATCTTATGATTGGCATACTGATAAGGATCTTCACTTTTCTGTAACGGAATGACCTTACGGTTCGTCTTGTGAATCTGCCGGATCTTATCCAGCCGATAATGACTGAAGCCTTCATATTTTTCGTTGCGGGCGATCAGGTACGTTTTATCATTCGCATAAACAAGGTAATACGGATGAAGCACATATTTCTCCTTGCGGCGAGGAACCAGTTGTTTTTGCCGGTTAAACCGCATGTAATCGAATTCAACGCAAACGCCTTCTTCAATCGCTTCCAGCAAAATCTGCAGATTATAGAAAAAGTCACGGTTTTCCGTTTTACGCAGATTGTCGACGTATACTGAGTTTCTGAACCGGGAGGCGGTATAGCGGCTCTGCGTTTTCAAAAGCTTATCGATCAGATCGCGTGAATCCCGTTTGGGGATGTAATTGGAAGCGTGAATAGCGTTGCAAAGCAGCATCACTTCGGCTTCCTCAAACAGCCGGTCTTCCAGATAATAACCGCTTCCGTTTTCCTTGTACATGTTGATGTTGTAACCCATTTCCTGCAGCCGCTGCAGATTGTTGTAAAGCGTGCGACGATCCAGCTTGCAGTCAAAATTGTTTTCCAGCCGCTGCTGCAGTTCCTTCAGCGACAGCGGATGCTGAGAATCACTGAATTCGCTGAGAATCTGAAGCAGCGCAAGTGCACTCATCTTTTTTTCCGCCATAAGATATCCTCCTGATCAAAGTATACTCTCAGTACATTTTTTTGTACACCCCGTTCGATATAATGAGGTCAGAAAGAAGGAATGCATCATGTCAAATCAATTTGTAACCATTGTCGGAACCGATCATTATTTTGGAACTTCCGTTTTCAAAGTGGGGCAGACTGTGTATGGAGTCAAAGAGCCGGACAACGAACATGATCAGGAAGCAATCAAGATCGTTACCGACGCCGGTGTTACTTTGGGTTATATCGCCAACAGTATCTACACCGTCGCCAAAGGCTGCCACAGTGCGGGAAGAGTGCTGGACACTTTTGAAGATCGGCTGCTCTGCCAGGTACAGTTCATTGTAAAAAACGTGGTGATCGCTCAGATCATCCGTCCTGAGCAAAAAAAATTCGGCGCGAAGCATCATAAAAAACATCATCACCATTCAAATTCTTCATTCCAGAAAGGATCCTGAAAGCCTGTTTGAATATACTGAACAAGATTAACAGATATGATCATTCCGATCCATGGAAAATCAACAGGACGATCCAAAATCATCCGTTGACCTTTACCAGTAAACCATCAGAAATTGCAAGGAGGTGGAGAGCCTGTGATGATAGAAAACCTGCCAGAATCCAACGCAAAGTTGTACAAATCATTACTTGCGGAATTCAGGCCTGATTGGAATGTAGAAATCACTATTGAAGACTATAATTTATATAAGCTTGGTTTTGTACGGGAAATTCCATGTTCCCTCAGGATCGATGTCTCTGACGAAGAAATTTACAGGCTGCACGATGAGATTATCGAGATGGAGATTGACTGCTGCCTTTATGAAGAGTCTCCGTCCTCCGATTCAGCGGAAGCAAAAAAATATATCGAGAAATATGAAAAATTGGCTCCGTTAGAATTCTTATGCCATTATCTGGATTAACCATTTTACCAATAAAAACAATACAGGGAAATAAATGAGAAAAACAAAAAAATCCTGAACTGAATCAGGATTCTTTCGAAGATTCCGCCTGCCTTATCGCCTCTTTGACCGTACTCAGGTAATTGTCAATCGAGATCGTGCATTGTGAACGCAGATCTTCGTTTGTTGCCTTACCGTTTTCATCGACGGTGACAGCGTCCGGACCATAAGTAAGAAGAAAACGTTCCAGCGCTTCAATCTGCTGGGACCAGGGGGCGATCGACTGATCCGACATCAGATATTGATCGCCCAGTGTTTTTTTCGTCGTATCGCCGGTGATTTCGTCAATGCTGACCGAGACCAGCCGGCCATCCCGCAGACTGACCGAAACTACCGGTGTGCCGAAAGAGGTCGTCTCTCCGGTCACCTCCCGGGCCTCTTTGAGCGGCGAGGCCGTCGTCTGCGGAACTTTTTCATTTCGGCCGCAGCCGGTCAGCAGCATCATTCCGACCGCCATGGCAATCCATTGTTTTTGCATCGTGTCATCCTCCTTGGGGGTTCCCCCGTTAGTCTGTCCACGATGCCTGCCATCATACCTCAGCTGATGAATCGGATCGCAGCTCCGGAAAGCGGATCTCAATTTTAAACAGATCGCCGTCTGCGCTGATTTCAATCGTTCCGTTCATCAGCTGGACAAACGTTTCGGCAATCGCCAATCCCAGCCCCGATCCCTCGGTAGACCGGGCGACATCGCCCCGGACAAATCGTTCTGTCAGAGATCCGGGATCAAAATTCAGCTCGTAATTGGCAATGTTTTTGAATGAAATGCAGATCTGACCGTCTTCTCTTTCCACCCGGATATACACCCGCGTATTTTCCATGGAATACTTGATCGCATTGCTGATAAGATTGTCGAATACGTTGTAAAGACGGCTGCCATCCGCCAGAATCATTCCCGGTGTATCAAGATACTGCACCTTGAATTCCAGCGAACTGGCCTCAATTTTTTCCTCCAGTTCCCCCAGCGTCTGCATCAGCAGGCCATTGATTTCCAGCTGCTGCAGATCCATCTGCAGATTACCGCTGGCCGCCTTTGAAATTTCAAACAGGTCCTGCACCAGATTTTTCAGCCGTAAACTTTTCTGCGCGATGATTTTGACATAATCGCGGGCATAGTCCGGCTCAATCTGCGCCTTCATTAGCAGATCCGAGTAATTGATCAGAGAAGTAATCGGCGTTTTCAGATCATGGGAAACATTGGTAATCAGCTCAATTTTCAGCTTCTCATTTTTCAGCTGTTCCTCTACCTGATGACTGACTCCTTCCCGAATCTTTTCCAGATTCTCACTGACCGGCTGCAGCGGACTGCCTTCGCTCAGCTCCAGCGCTTCGTTCAGCTTGCCCTTGCGGATGTTTTCCACCTGCATTGCCAGCGTTGCCGTATCCTGCATGAACCGCAGCATCTTTCTGCCATAGAAAAACAAGGCGGCAAAGGCAGCGGTGAACACAGCCAGAAACAGAAGAAGACCGCCGGTGCCAAAAAAGGAACCGAACATCATCGTCCACAGAACAAACGCGCATAACACTTCAAAGATGACCAGCAACGCAAATTCGGCAATCCATTTTTTCTGGTATCCGTACTGTCCGCTGAAAGCCCTGATCGTTTTGAACAGCGAATTCACAAGATTGTGCCGCAGCGACTTCAGACCGAGGAAATGGAATTCATTCACACACAGATATATCAGCCAGAAAATTCCGATCACCGCCAGCGGAAGCGGCAGCACAGATAAGGCGGACGTGGTCAGAATCAGAAGCAGCAGCACCTTCAGTTCAATCCACAGCCAGCCGGTTGTCTGCGCCAGTTCTTCATTGAACGCAGTGATCGCCTGCCGACGCATGATAAAAAACGCAATGGTAATAAAAAACAGGCACAGGGAACTGTAAAAACAGATCTTCAGATTCCCCGACGCTTCCTGCCAGGCGGCGTTAGCATAATACATCGGGGTGTTGTAGGCCAGTTCATCGCTGATCACAAAAGCAAGCCGCTGCACATCCTGTTGGGAATACAGATCAAGAATCGAAATCGCTTCCTGAGCAATTTCATCGGTAATCGTTTTCTGATCGATCAGAAAATAGCTGCCGCTGTAGCGCACCTCGGGCATCTCGCCGCGTACCCAGCTCAGCATCAGAATTCCCTGATCGGCAAACTGTTCGACAAACTGTTCATAAGTCATTTTCAGATCGTCCGCGCTGTTGTAATAGATTTCCTTCTCTTCCACCACATAATGCAGATTGTAATACAGATCTTCCCGCACCTGCTGGGAAAGATTCTGTTCGCCAGCGATCAGTGCCGCCATATCATTCAGGCTGCGCACGATCATTTCCTTGGGATACATCGCCGCCGACCGGTTTGCCGGCAGCAGGATATCCGCCGTCAGCGCCGCGCTGAACAGCAGCGACGAGAGCAGAACAAAGAAAATCAGAAACGACAACAAGCCTCCGGAACGGGGTTTCGCCGCCATCTGCCGCACCTCCTTCGATCATCGCACTCCGCGCAAAAATCCCGCTTCAGGCGGGATTTCCTGTTTCAGTTCTTCTCAATTTTATAGCCGATGCCCCAAACCACCTTGATATAGCGGGGATTTTTCGGATCAATTTCAATTTTTTCCCGAATCCGGCGGATATGCACGGCCACCGTATTTTCACTTTGAAAACTCGTCTCGTTCCAGACGCGTTCATAGATCTCATCAATGGAAAAAACCCGGTTCAGATTGGTCAGAAACAGCTCCAGAATCCGATATTCTATCGGCGTTACCTTCACCGGTTCTCCCTCCAGCATGATCGTTTTCGCTTCCAGATCGATGCTCAGACCATCCACTTTGATCACGCTTCCGGTATCGGCGGTGGCGCCCAGCTGCATATAGCGGCGCAGCTGAGATTTGACCCGGGCAATCATCTCCAGCGGATTGAACGGTTTGGTGATGTAATCGTCTGCCCCGATATTCAGGCCAAGCACCTTATCCATATCTTCTGATTTGGCGGAGAGGATGATAATCGGAATGTTGGAAGACTCGCGAATCCGCATGATCGCCTGAATTCCGTCCATTTTCGGCATCATGACATCCATCAGAATGCAGTGGATTTTCTGATGTTCCAGAATATCCAGCGCTTCCAGACCATTATACGCCTTAAACACCTCGTAACCTTCGCTCTTCAGATAGATCTCAATAGCATCCGCAATCGCATGATCATCGTCAACAACCAGAATTTTATACTGTTCCACAATCTGACCTCCCCGTCTTATCCTATTGTATAACATTATCAGAGATTTCTTAAGCTGAGCCTGAATTTTCCCTTAAACCTTTCTTACATTTTGCCATCCAGCAATGCCTTGCGGGCAGCATAATCCGGCATCGCTTCATGAATCAGCGCATAGAAGCGAGCCGAATGATCCTGAACGAGAAAATGGGCGTATTCATGCCAGAGCACGGCGTCCAGACATCCCGACGGATAATGAATCAACTTCAGGTTGAGCGTGATTTTCTGCCGATTGACAACGCAGCTCCCCCAGCGGCTGCTCATACGCCGAAAACGGAACACCGGCAGCGGCAGTCCTGCCTTCATCAGCACATCATCCCACCGTGGTCTTAACCGCTGCACTTCCTGCTGCAGGCTCTGCCGCGCAAAACGATCGAACGCCTGCTGAAGGGCCGCCGCGTCCTGACTTTTGACCGCCAGTATCAGACGCTCAGCGTCCATCCGGGAACGTTTCAGCGTTCCATCCGTTTCCAGCCGCCGCGCTTTGCCATAGATCGTCACCGTCTGCCCCACAGCGGACAGCTGCTGAACCTGACGCTGATGACGGAGCCGCTGCGCTCTTTGGATAATCCACGCTTCGCGGGAAAGGATAAACTGATCGATATCCCGGCGGCTGCAGAAATACGGCGCGCTGACTGTCAGTTCGCTGTCACTTTTCAAACGCAGAATCAGATGCTTCACCGCCTTGCGCTGAATGGTTAAGGAAAACCGGTTTCCCTGCAGCATCAGCTGTTCCATCCTCATCCCTTCTTTCGGACTTTGATTATACCACAAAAGAAGCCTGACGGCTTCTTTAACACTTAACACTCCACTTTCAGATCCCCGCTGACGGTGCTGACCGCAACGCGTAGGCTTTCATCTCCCTGCAGATAATGATTTCCCTGACGGACAAACGACCGGCGGCGATCGATAAAATCGCCGGAAACCGCTTTGAACTCGCAATCGCAGCCCGAGCATTCATGTAGCTGCAGTTTCACATCGCCGCTGATCGTCACACATCGCAATTTCTCCGATCCGCTCAGCTGCAGCTCCAGATCGCCGCTTTTACTCTCCGCCAGCAATGCCGTCAGCCGCGCATTCGTCGTTTCCACATCCCCGGAAACGGTTTTCAGCTGTCCCAGACTGCCGTTGACCTCATTCAGCGTCAGATCCCCGCTGACGCCTCTGATCTGGATCAGTTCCACTTCCATTTCCTCCAATTCAACATCGCCCGAGGTCGTCTGCGCAATCAATGAACGCACCGTCAAACCAGAAAGTTTCAGATCCCCGGACTGACTTCTGATCTCAAGGCTGTCCAGCTGAGAAAGATCCGCAATCGTTCCATCACCGCTGGTGGTGCGCACAACAACATCCCTCACACTTTCCGGAACCGCCACCTGCAGATGCAGATCGCTGAGCGACAGCAGAGGAAACTTTCTTTTTCGCGGTTCTACCCGGATTTCAAACACCTCATCACGCTGCACGGTTTCCAGATTAAAATTCTGAATTCCCAACGGACTGCGATGATCATCAAAATCCACCTGGACCTGCGAACCCTTTGCCGCTTTTAACAGCACATTGGCGCATTGCGCATCGATGATCAGCTTTCGGATTTCCTGCTGCGGATGAAAAACCTGTTCTCTGATCGTGGTCTTCTCACTGGTTTTCAGTTCGTCCAGCAAACTGGACGGATCTCCCAGTTCGCGGGCAATCTCTTCCTCGCTGCGGCCTTCCTTTCTCCCCTGTTCAAAATGATGTTCAAAATCCTGAATAATTTCCTCCGCTGTCGAATGATCCAGATCCTGCAGATCCATCCACAGCCGTTCCATGTATTCTTTCCGGTTCATCTCTGCTCCTCCTTACCGAATCAGTTCATCGACCTGCGTGACAAATTCCCGCCACTGTTGCCGCAGCTGCGCTTCATGCTGAATTCCCTTTTCCGTCAGCTGATAATACTTGCGTGCCGGTCCGGTCCCGGAATCCACCAGATAGGTGCGAACATGTCCCTCATCCTTCAGCCGTTTCAGAATCAGATACAAGGTCCCGGCCGCCACGGTCATCGTCTGAGAGATTGTTTCCGTCAGCTCATACCCATAGCGATCTTCCTTCGCCAGCAGCGACAGAACACACATTTCCAGAACTCCTTTCTTAAACTGAGCGTTCATCGAATCCCTCCTTTAACTCTGTGGTATCACTCACTATATAATATTACAATATACTTTTCAAAGAATGATAACAGAGCAGGATTGTTCCTTTTCCCTGCAATATTACTCTCAGAAAGGAGACTTCATGAAAAAGAAATGGTATCTTGTGCTGTTGCTTCTTGGACTGTGGGCCGGCAGCTGCGCCGCTGTTGGTTTTGCGGTTCGCTCCAGAATGATCCGTCAGCTGCATTTTACGGAAGTACCGGTCGCCTGCCATACGCTGCAGCGCCGTACCCCCATCACGGAAGACGACCTCTGTCTGCGTACCCTGCCGGCTTCCGCGCTCAGCGATTCCGTTGTGACCGATCCCCAGCTCATCCTGGGACGCTGGACCGATCTTCAGGGCAGAATTCCGGCCGGTTCTCCGTTTTATCAGGAAATGCTGAGTTCACTGACGCAGATGCCCGACCGCTCCGTCCCGGCCCTCAATCCGGGGCAGGCCGTTTTCCCGCTCAGCGTGGATATCCGTGATACCGGCGGCAATGCCATGCAGCCCGGTCAGAATGTTGATCTGTATGTTTACGGGCAGGATGCGCAGCGTCATGATCTGATGGACTGTCTGTTCAGAAACGTCCGGATTCTGGAAATTCAGAACCGCAGCGGTCAGCCGATGACCGCCGATTCCCAGGACGTTCCTTCGCTGATTCTGCTGGCAGTGGATCAGACTTACATCCCGGTATTGTCTCTGGCTGAGAAAAAAGGAACGATTGAACTGTATCTGACTTCGGAAAGCTATTCTTTGCAGGAGTGCACTCTGAACCGCGAATCCACCGTTTTATCCTGGCTGGCGCCGCAGCTGGTTCCGTCCTCCTGACCCGTTTTCAATGCCCATGTCCAAACAAAAAAGCGGAACATGTCCGTTCCGCTCCTGCTCAAAATAAAAGCATCCTCACGGATGCTTTTCTGCTTCTATGGGGCGATCGACGAGACTCGAACTCGCGAATGCTGGAGCCACAATCCAGAGTGTTAACCAACTTCACCACGACCGCCATCAGCGAAGATAATTATATCGTATCCAAGCCGGTTTGTAAAGAAAAAAATACTGAACCGCTTTTCAGAAGTCAATTCCGCTCTGTACCGCTTACAAAAAGACTTCCGGATTTACCCGGAAATCTTCCATTGATTCTGATTTTTACTGCTGAGCTGGCTGTTCGATCAGTTCTCCCTGATCTTCAATAACGCCCGTCCAGATACCCTGATCGATCATCCACAGCTTCAGCGTCTGCGAATCAATCGGGCTTTCACTGTTCCATTCCAGAACATTGTTGATCGTTGTCGTCCCATCTTCATTGACCGTCATGGCAACAAAAGCCGGATAACTTTCAAAACCATACTGACTCTTCAGCTTGGATACAGGATAATTTTCTCCCAGGCCGCTCAGATCCTGATACTCGAATACGTCCAGCGAGGTAGCGTTCAGTTCCTGCGCCAGCGGTTTCAGAACATAATCATTCATGTAGGTGCAATCCGCACTGTCTGCCGTACAGAAATAAACATACAGCGTTTCCCCGGCTACCGTTTCAGCCGTTGTTTCACTCAAACTCCGGGAGGATGCCGGTGCAGCGGAAATGTAACTTTCCGGCTGGGTTACCGCGGCAACAGGTTCCATTGCCCGATAGGAGAACAGGGCGGTGCTGCCCAGAAACAGAAATCCCATGGATCCAATCATGAACTTTTTTAACACACCATCACGCTCCTCAATACCCGGTCATCATAACACGTTTCACAGAGAAATGCAAACTCAAGGGCGTCAATACCTTTCATTAAGCCTTTTTTCATCTTTATTGAAAGAATTTCCAAATATGAAATCAACGTCAACACTCCCGCTCCGCTGTCCCGTGATTGTTTCACAACCGGCAATTTGATATAATACAAAAACAGAGGTGAAACCCATGTCGCAGAAACTGGTGCGTTCACTGCTGATCAGCGGAGGACTTCTTCTGATTCTCATCCTGATTATCGCGGTGAACAACATGATCCTGATCCAAGGTCCGTATTTCAAACAGCTGAGCGATGATCAGCGAATTCACCGTCAGCTGATGCAGCAGCTGCGCAGCACTGACGGCGAGCTGTTGGGACGATACGCGCTGAATGAAGTCACTTACATTTCCCGCGTCAGTCTGTATGGTGAAAACTGGATTTACTGGTATGACGCCGAAGGCAACGTGCGGGCGGTTCTGCGCCGTTCCCAGATCGATGAACAGGCAACGCTGGAGGCAGCCCGGCAATGCTGCAGCTACGACGGGAATGAAATCAGCTACGGCTGGATCAACGACCGGCCGGCGCTGGTCCTGGAAGATTCCCGGCAGGAAATTCTGCTGGATGCGGAAAGCCTGGAACTGCTTCTGCGCTATGAAAAGAGGTAACGATGAAGCAATGGTGGAAACAGCCCTATGTAGATCGGCTGAAATGGATTTTGGATCATTATGAAATATTCGGATTTTCTGCCGCTGAAGGCATGACGGTCATCATGACGGAATACCTGAATTCCTGCGGCATCCCCATCACACCGCAGCTGCTGATGCAGAAAACCGGTCTTTCCAGAGAAGAATTGGATCAGGCGCTCAGCGTTCTGTGCGCCAAGAAATATCTGGAACTGAAAGCCGGACGATCAGCGGTCACCTTTTGCCTTGACGGATTGTACTCTGCCCGCACTCCCCTGTCGCCCAAAGCGCTGGAACAGTCGCTGTTCGACCTGTTTGAAGAAGAATTCGGCCGGCCGCTGAGCTCCTCGGAGCTCGCCTCGCTTCAGGAATGGACCAGCCGGTATGACAACGCGGTGCTGGTCAGAGCGCTGAAAGAAGCCAGCATGTATCAGAAGCTGAATTTTGCCTACATTCAGCGAATTCTTTCCGAATGGCAGAAAAAAGGACTGATCGGACCCGAAGACAAGGGAGGAAATGGATGATGAAAACAGAGGAAATTCTGACAACGCTGACCGCCATGTTTCCGGATGCGCATTGCGAACTGAATCATCGCAATCCGTTTGAACTGGCTGTCGCTGTCGTGCTGTCGGCCCAGACAACCGACGCCGCCGTCAACAAAGTCACGCCGCAGCTGTTTGAACGATACCCCGATCCCGCCTCACTGGCACAGGCGCCGTTATCGGAAATTGAAAGCTGCATCCAGCGTATCGGACTGTACCGCAACAAAGCTCGCAGTATCCAGGGACTGGCGCGGGAGCTGGTAGAACGGTTTGATGGCGAAATGCCGCAAACGATGGAAGAGCTGATCACCCTTCCGGGAGTAGGACGCAAAAGCGCCAACGTCATCCTCTCCGTTTGCTTCGGTGTACCGGCGATCGCAGTCGATACTCACGTGGAACGCGTGTCCAAACGTCTTCGGCTGGCGATGCCCAATGACAGCGTTCTGGAAGTGGAAAAAAAGCTGATGCGCAAAATTCCGCGCAGCCAGTGGTCACACGCCCATCATCTGTTTATCTTTTTCGGCCGGTATTTCTGCAAGGCCAAAAATCCGCAGTGTCAGGATTGTCCGTTCACATCCTTCTGCCGCGAAATTGCGCAGCAGAAGCGTTCCTCCGCCCGCCGTCAGCCGGAAAAAACCGCCGCCTGACCCCAAGCTCTTCATTCAGGCAGGATCCCTCGCAGGGATCCTTTTTTATCAAATCGAAAAAGATCGAAATCCTGATATTAAATGTTTCCAAACAAAAATTAAAAAACAGCGGTCCTCTGCCGCTGCCTTCTTATCAGAACTTCAGTTTTTTGACCCGGCCATATCCCAATGTCCGCGGACCGGTATGCGCCATGATAATCGCAGACATCTCATGAATCGTAACCGGCTGATGAACGCGTTCTTCCATCTGCTGTTTCAGAATCTCTGCTTCTTCCTTCATGTCCGCCTCAACGATCATCCATTCATAATCAGCCGGATCTTCCACATCCGCCGCGGCGTCCAATCCAACCTGGTACGCCTTTTTGACCGTACGAACCTTCCCCAGAACATCGATTTCCCCATGCTCCACTTTCAGGATCGGAACGATTTTCAACAGATTTCCCAACGCGGCGGCCGCAGGCGAAATCCTACCGCCCCGTTTCAGATATTCCAGCTTTTCCGGAATCAGCGCTGCCCACAGCTCCGCTTCCTTCTCAATTTTGTCCTTAATCTGAGCACAGCTGTATCCCTCTTCCAGCTGCCGCTTGGCCCACAGACAAAGCCATGTCAGCGGATAACAGGCAAACCGCGCATCCACTACCGTAACCCGACCGTCAAATCCGGCCGCCGCAGTACACGCGGACTGATAGGAACCGCTGAGACCGGAAGAAATCGGAAGATATAAAATCTCATCTGCCTCTTCCAGAATACGATTCCAGGTATCGATCAGCTCACCCAGATGAGCCTGGGAGGTCTTGACCACCGCTCCCTCTTTCATCCGGCGAATAAATTCCGGCGTACTGATCTGTTCCTCCTCAATGTATTCCTGACCATCAATAATCAGCGGAAAGCGCATGACATACAGGCCCAGCTGTTCGGCCTGGTCGGCATGAATATCCGCGGATGAGTCTGTCATTACTGCAACTCTCTGCATTCCCTTTCACCTCGTATTGCCCTATTATAGCATAACCGCCGTTAAATGGGGATAGCTTTTCCATTTTATTAATCAAATCATCCAATGTGTCGTTTTTCCCTTTATTTAAGCTTTAATTTTGATTTAATCACTGCAATAAGCAATAATCAAAACGCGATCTTGGAATTATGATAACCATGTGATTTGATTTTCTTTTTCACCTTTTGTGAGCGATGAGGCATTCGTCAAAAAAGGTGTTTTGTTCTTGTTTTTTTGCGCCGGATCCTCTAAACTTTTTCTGTAGCGTGTGACTGGCGGACAGGTGGAGATCACCACAGGGAGCACGCTGATTCCTTGCCGGCCGCCTGGGCAAAAACAGAGGAGGAGCGATTATGAACATTCTTTCACTGCAGCAACAACTGAAACAGAACTCGTATCCGGGACGGGGCATCGTTCTGGGCAAATCGCCGGATGGCCGGCATGCCATCGCCGCCTACTTTATTATGGGCCGCAGCGAAAACAGCCGCAACCGCATTTTTGTTACAGAAGGCGACGGCATTCGCACCCAGGCCTACGATCCTGCCAAACTGACTGACCCGTCGCTGATCATTTATTCTCCGGTTCGGGTTCTTGGCAACAAGACGATCATTACCAACGGTGATCAGACCGATACGATTTTCGAAGGCATGGATCAGCAGCTGACTTTCGAACAGTCGCTGCGCAGCCGCTGCTTCGAGCCGGATGAACCGAATTATACGCCGCGCATCTCCGGGATTCTGCACATCAGCCAGGGACAGCTGAATTACGCGATGTCCATTCTGAAAAGCAGCGACGGCAATCCGCAATCATGCAGCCGCTTCACCTTTGCCTATCAGAATCCGCCTGCCGCTGAAGGCCGTTTTCTTCATACCTACATGCATGACGGCGATCCGCTGCCAAGTTTTGAAGGCGAACCGAAACGCGTCGCCATGATGGACTCCATTGACGAAATGGCCACAATGATGTGGGACAGCCTGAACGAAGACAACAAGGTATCCCTGTTTGTCCGCTACATTGATCTGAACAGCGGCACATTTGAAACACGTATTATCAACCGGCATCAGTAACCGCTGTTTTATCCCGGTATTTCATCACAAAAAGACCTGACAGAAAAAATCCTGTCAGGTCTTTTTGCACATGGCCCTGTCATCATGAATCAGATCTGAGAGATCTATCGGCCGCTACAGATCATGTTTTTTGCGAATCCGGGATGAAATCATGATCAGCGCGATCAGAATCAGCGCCGCCAGAATCAGAAAGGCCGGCTCACTGAAGGAAATGGAAATCGTCTGACCAAACAGACTGAGTCCCAGCATCATGATCAGCTTGGCCACCACCAGCGTTTTCATAAACGTCAGCTCATCAAAATCAGACAGCCCGAAAGCAATGTTGATAAAAGAGCTGGGCGTAAACGGCAGCGCCACCAGCACAAACAGCACGCCGGTTCCGCGTCCGGCCACCCATTGCAAAGCGCGCTGAATGGAAGGCCGATGTCCCAGCCAGCGCATCAGATATTTTTTAACTCCGCGCCGAAACAGCAGAAAGACGAGCAGCGATCCCAGCGTAGTTCCGATCCAGGAATACAGAAATCCCAGCAAAGCCCCATGCGCGCTGATGTTGATCGTCACAATCGCAACCAGCGGCAGGGCCGGAACCAGCGATTCCACCAGCGCCAGCAGAATCGGCGCAACCGGTCCCAGATCCTTGAAGGCGGACAGCGCCTGGACCCAGAACTCCACGGTCATCATTTTTTCCAGCCAGAATTTCAGCGTATCGATCATTGCGTCCGCGCCAGCCTGTCCACAAAGCTTTCGCACCACAGCGCCGAGCGGGACGACGCCCTGACCGCATATTCCTCAAAGGTCATCTCATTGCCTTCTTTCAGCGTGATATCGGAAAGAGAGCGGATAATCACAAACGGCTTGCCATACAGGCTGCAGACCTGCGCAATGGCGGCCGCTTCCATCTCCGCGCACAGCGCCTGCGGAAACCGGCGCAGAATCGCTTCCACCTGTTCCATCCGGCAGATGAAACTGTCCCCGGAAGCGATCGGGCCGGTCCATACCCGGTCCTGTTGGGAAATGATGTCGCGAATCAGCTGGACATAATGCGGATCCGCCGTATAACAGCAGGGATTCTCCTCACAAAATCCGCTGGCCCAGCCCGGTACTTCCACATCGTGATGAGCTACCTGAGTAGAAACGACGACATCCAGCACCTCCTGTTCCGCTCTCAATCCGCCGGCCGTCCCGATGTTGATCACGCCGTCCACATCAAAGCGTTCCATCAGCACCGTCGTGCTGCGGGCAGCGTTGGTTTTGGCTACGCCGCTTTGGGTCACGACTACCGGCTGACCTGCCAGCTTTCCCGTATAGAACGGAATATCCCGCCAGGGCTGATCCTGTACGTCTGTCATCCGCTGCAGCAGCGCATCCACTTCCAGCTTCATTGCGCCAATGATTGCGATCATCATCTCTTCCTCCCGACATAAAACAGTTTTTCGCCCGGGTGAATGCCCGGCTGATCAAAATCCGTCAGAATTTCCACTGCGAAACCGTTGTTTTCCAGCACCGCCCTGACCTGCAGCGGATCAAAAACTGTCTGCACATGGTGTTCTTCCTTCAATCCCTGTTGGCTCCAGAAGGCGAAATGCTGATAAATCCTGTCTTCATCGCTCAGAATCGTCCACTGATACGGCATCTGATCCAGATACCCTTCTTCGATGAACTCCTCGGCAAATTCCTGCAGCCGATCCTGGGTATGCATATCAAACAACAGCACACCGCCCCTGTTCAGCCGCTGCGCTGCCTGAGCAGCCACCTGCTGCAGCTGTTCCAGGTTCTCCAGATAATTGATGCTGTCGCAATAACAGAGAATGCCATCCCAGACGCCATCTTCCATCGCCCGCATGTCCATGACATGAAAGCTTACCGTATCCGGATGCGGTTTGGCCGCCGCCGCGGCAATCATTGCCGGCGACACATCCGTCGCCTCTACCTGCCATCCTGCCCGTGCCAGCGCGATCGAAATCTCCCCGCTGCCGCAGGCCAGCTCCAGCACACGCCGTCCCGGACACCACCGGCGGGTGAACTGAACCCAGCGCTCCGTTGCCTGATCGTCCTTTACCAACAGATCATAGACACTGGCCAGAACATCATAATTCATGGCTCAACCTCAATACGCGGGATATCGCCCCACAGTTTTTCCAGCTGATAGATCTGACGCTGATCTGCGACAAACACATGCAAAATCACATCGTTCAGATCAACAAGAGACCACTGGCTGCCTTCCTCCACATTGCGCACGCCATAGCCGGCCTCTTCCGCCTTTTCTATTGCCCGATCCACAATGGAGCTGGCCATCCGGTCGTTTTTGGCCGAAACGATGACAAAATAATCGGTCAGCGAACTGCGTCCGCGAAAATCCATCACGACCACATCCTCACCTAACCGCTCCTGCGCGGCCTTCACCACAATTTTCAGCAAATCAGACATTGACACCCTCCTTGCGCAGATATTCCTGCTGTTCCTTTCTGATCAGCGCAAACCCTTCATCCAGATCCCGCAGACACACTTCCTTCTGCCGGCGGATATCATATCCGCGGCCCGGATCAATTTTATCCGCGATGTAAATGATTTTGGCCAGCGCGCCTTTTCCCTTTCCGCTGGTATGTTCCCGCACCGCTTCCAGGATTTCCGGATCCGTGATGTACAGCCGGGTTTTCAGCCAGGTCTGGGCAATGTAGGGATGCCAGGTTTTCCATGACTGATCCAGCATTTGCGGCCAGTACACCTTCATCCATTCCCTGGCCTGGGCCTCATCCAGATCCTTGGCCAGATCGTGAAGCATCCCGGCGATCCGCGTTTTGCGCTGATCCACGCCATGCGCCCGGGCCAGCTCCAGCGCCAGCGCGGTCATCGACGCGCAATGCCGCGCCCGTTTCTCACAACAGTACGCATCGACAATGTCATCCAGATACAGTCCATATTGTTCAATGACGCTGCGAACCGAACGGGGCGTCAGAGAAAACTGCCCGCGGCGAACTGCCGTCGAGGAAGCTTCATGATGGAAGTTTTCGATATAGACCAGTTCCGGCCGTTTCTTCTGAACCCCCTCACGGCTGAACACCGCAAAGCGAATGCTTTGTATCAGCCGCTCATATTCATACCACTGATCCAGCCGGGCAGCCTGATCGTCTCCGATAATCCAGGTCAGCTGCGCCTGAGGAAACTGCCGCTGCAGCGCCTGCACGGTATGAAACGTATAGGAAGGGGTAGGCAGCTGCTGCTCAATCAGACAGATTTTCATCTTCCGATACGGACGCAGCGCCCGCTGCAGCATTTCAACACGAATATCAAACGGCGTAAGCCGGCGATCCTTCAGCGGCGTTTTCAAGGAAGGCACAAACCAGATTTCATCCAGCTGCAATACCCGTAACGCCCATCTGGCCATGGCCAGATGCCCCTTGTGCACAGGGTCAAAGGTTCCTCCCAACAAACCGATCCGGTTCATCGCGGCAGCTCGATCCTTTTCTTATCCCGGCTTTCCCGGTACAGAATGACAGTCCGGCCGATGATCTGAACGATCTGCGACCGGGTGCCTGCCGACAAATCCAGCGCGACCTCCCGGACATCCTCGCCGCACGTCTTCAGGACGCTGATCTTGATCAGCTCATGCGCTTCCAGCGAATCGGAAACGGTGTTGATCACGTTGGCCGTCACCCCGTCCTTGCCTACCTGAAATAACGGCCGCCGGGAATTGGCCAGCGCTCTGAGAAATTGTTTCTGTTTGCCTGTCAGCATTTATATCATCGCCTTTCTCTGAATGATATCCACCGAATGCGGGTGGAATACGGTAATGCGCTTCATCTGTCCGGACACTGCCATCCATCCCACTCCCGGAATGACGATGTCCTGTTTTTCTTCCGATGCCTGAAAAGTCGTACTCTTCCAGTGCTCTGGCGATGGCACCTGGGCGATCGGACTCAGCAGTTCTCCATAATGCCGCTGCCACAGCGCATCGGCATTGCGGATCTGTCCGCGGTGAACCGCCAGCTGATCGCTGCCATAGAAAACAACGCTGGCCCGCCCGACCCCGATGAAATCCATCCGGACCAGTCCGCCGATGGCAAAGCTCTGATCCTGCACAATCTGAAAGCCTCGCGGCCGGATCGGCCTCGATGGCAGCACCGTTTTCAGATCTTCCTCACGCAGATGCAGCAGCAGCGAATTGCGCGGCATCAGTCCCGGCGTATCGATAACATGAAAATCCCCGATGGTCAGCGGATTGAAATCCAGCGTCGTGCCCGGATAACGGGAACTGGTCAGCTGCGGAGTGCTCATCAGACTGTTGAGCAGCGTGCTTTTGCCAGCGTTGGCCATGCCCATGACCACGATATCACGTCCCCCGGCCAGCTGCATGGCGCGCATCACTTCCTGTTGGGCGCCTTCAATCCCCCGGCCGGTCACCACCAGCGCGCGGACACGGATCTGCATCTGATCCAGCCGCTGCAAAAGAAACTGTCCCAGCTTGTGCGGACTCAGCGTTTCCGGCAACAGATCACGTTTGGTCGCCACCAGGACGATGTCCTTGCCCAACAGATGACGGTTCATTCCCTCAAGCAGACTGGCCTCAAAATCAAACAGATCGACCACCCACAGCACCAGCGCATCCATGGCGGCAATGCGGTGAAGAATCTGATCGGCGTCGATGCCCTCCTTCATTGAGAATTTCAGATCGTCATAATGGACAAGCCGAAAACAGCGCTGGCACAGGGCACTGTCCGCCTTGGGCGTATATCCCGGCTGATCAGCAAATTCCTGCTGCAGCAGCGCTCCGCAGCCCTGACATCGTTTACTCATCGTATACTCCTCTCTTCAGCTTCTTTTTCTTTTCCAACAGCCGGTACAGCTGCTGCTCCACCAGCCGGTTCAGACGAGTCCAGGTGATATCCCGCTGCACCAGCGGAGTAGTCAGAATGGTCGTCATATGCATGCGATTGCCGCCTAGAATGTCCGTCAGCAGCTGATCGCCCACCACCGCGCACTCCTGCGCTTTCATTCCGGTTTCCTTTAACAGCCGGCGGTAAGTCCGCTTCAGCGGCTTGGTGGAAAAAGCGTAATACGGCACATCCAGACTGGCGGCAAACCGTGCGACCCGCTCCCGGTTGTTGTTGGAAATCACAACCGGACGGATTCCCTCTGCCTTCAGCCGTGCGACAAACGCACGCGCCTGATCATCCGCTTCCTTTTCATCATGCGCTGCCAGTGTGTTGTCGATATCCAGCACCAGAAGACCAATCCCCCGCTCCCGCAGCCATTGCGGATCCAGATCGCGATAGCTGCGCAGATAACGATCCGGCGTCACCCAATCCAAAATCATGACGTGCCTCCTTATCTCAGTGATTATATCAGATTTCCGCACACAAGGAAACGGAAATCCCTCTCTTCAGCCGGTTTTGTCTTCCCCGGTAAAACCGGCGTTCTTCTCTGAATTCAGCCAGGCGGCCGTCATGTCCAGAATCCGGGGATTTTCCAGCAGACTGCCCCTGTGCAGTTGCGCCTGTCCTTTCTCAGCCGCTTCCTGCAATACCTGCTGCACATCCTGTTTGACATGCCGGCCAGTCAACAGAAAAAACGGAATGTACACCCCATCCGGCCGGATGGGAGTCTGACGCAGCTGATCCAGAGTCAGCCAGTGAAAGTCCGGCGACTGCCAATCCGGCAGGCGATGCACGATACAGAAGCGCTGCCGGTGCGGATAGCGCTCCCGCAGCCAATGCAGCACCGGATCACGCCAGGAGGGCTCCTGCATCAAAGGGCCGGTCAGGACGGCGTCAGGGAACTGTTGACGTACCCGCTGACTCATCACCCCTTCGCTCAGCATCATCAGCGTTCCCTGAACCGGAATCCGCATCGTCTCGCACCAGCATGCCAGCTCCTGCATCAAAAACAGATTGTCTGTGGACGCCCGGGCTTTGCGCCAGCTGGACTCATTAAGAAACACCGGCACCGTCTGCGTCCGGCGGGCAAGTTCAACCACCGGCGCCACCGCTTCGCCCACGCCATGCCAGAACAGCACCCGCAGCTGCTTTTCCTGCCGCGCGCGCTGCAGAGTGGCCAGCTGCGATGCATTCAGCTGACAAAGCCAGCGAATCACCGCTTTGCGCCGCGCTGGATCCGCTATCGTTTTCGCCGCGCTGCGCAGCGTTTCCAGCCACGTCAGCCGCTGATTCTGAGCTTTCATCAGCGGTTCTATCTGATCCAGAAACTGGCCATCCGCCATCGGGCTGCCGCTGCTGAAAGCGACTGTCTGCCTGCCACAGCAACGAAACGCCATGCTGAAGAAAGAAGCCTGCGGCTGCATCGTTGCCGATCCGCACAGAATGTTCCGCCGCTGGGCCCAATCCGTCACCTGCCGATTGATTTCAGGACGATCGGCCGCCGCGTAAACCAGAAACATGCCATCCAGATCTGACGGCTGCACCGTTCTGTTTTTTCGCCGTACCGCCTCATCCCAACCGTCTCGAAACGCCGGCGCCACAGCCTCAACGCAAGCTCCTTCCTGCAAAAACAGCCGCGCTTTGCGCAGCGCCACCTCGCCGCCCCCGACGATCAGCACCGCTTTACCGGTCAGATTCAGATTCACCGGCAGCATGGTCCGCTCTCCCTTCCAGCAGTTGTTCGATGACTTCCGCCATCGCCGCCATCCGGCTCTGCGGCGCTTCCACAATCTGCGCCACCCCATACCGCCTGAGCGCGGCGCTGGTCGCAGGACCGATCGCCACGCAGCGCAGATGAGCCAGCTGCGGCTGGCTCTGCAGCAGCCGTTGCACGGAAGAAGCGCAGCTGAACGCGACCAGATCCCACTTTTTCAAAGGCAAAACGATGTCGGCTGCTTCATTATCGTAAACGCACAGCCGCCAGCATCGCGCATGAGCGCTGATGGCCTGATACAGCTGCGTAGAGGCCTGTCTTCCCTGAACCAGCAGCACATGGTGATGCGGCCGCAGCCGGGCAAGCCACTGTTCGCTCAGCTGATGGCTATTGAAGCTCTGCGGCACCACTTCCGGCTGAATACCCTCTTTGGACAGCTCCGCAGCGCACCCGCTGCCGATGACCGCGATCCGGATTCCGGCCAGCGCCCGGCTGTCCAGCCGCTGCGCTTTCAGCGCCGCAAAAAACCCGCGGATCCCATTGCGGCTGGTAAAACAGAGCCAGTCCGTTTGCCGCAGACGTTCTTTGTTCACCACCACCGGCAAAAACCGGATTCGTCCGGTCTGAACCTCATCGCAATCCATCCCCGCCATTCTCAACCGCTTTGCCAGTTCGCTCTGTTCATCGCCCACCCGTGCAACCAGCACCCGGCCGCGCGAAGGGCTGTACAGCTGATGATGCAGCCGGCTGACCGCTCCGACCACAATCAGCGCCGGTGAAATCAGATCCTCTCTCTGCCGCGCCGCCTGCGCCACCTCGCCGATCGTACTGATCAATACCCGCTGATCCGCGCAGGTCGCTCTGGAAATCACCGCGCATGGCGTCTGAGGATCCTTACCTGCTTTTTTCAGTCCCTGCATCAGCGACTCCAGCCGGCTCAGCCCCATCATGAATACCAGCGTGCCGGGATTGGCCGCCAGACGCTGAAAATCGAGAAAATCCGAACTGCCGGTCTGATCCTGAGCGGTCACAACCTCAAATCCCTGCGCCAGCCCACGCTGAGTCACCGGAATCCCGGCATACGCCGGCCCAGCCAGACAGGATGAAATCCCCGGGATCACCTCAAAGGGGATCCCGGCCTGTTTCAGCGCCAGCGCTTCCTCCCCGCCGCGGCCAAACACATAAACGTCGCCGCCCTTCAGCCGCACGACAACCTTTCCCTGCCGCGCCTTCTCGATCAGCACCGCGTTGATTTCTTCCTGTTTCATCGTATGATGCGCCGCCTGTTTGCCGACATAAATTCTTTCGCATTGCGGCGAAGTCAGATCCAATAACTCCGGCGCGACCAGCCGGTCATAAACGACGACCTCCGCCTGTTTCAGCGCCTGCGCTCCCTTCAGCGTCAGCAGTCCCGGATCCCCCGGGCCCCCGCCCAGCAGAATCACCCGCCCGCTCATGCGTTCAGTTCCTCCTTCATCTGCCGCGCCAGATCGATCGCCTGCTGGCGGATCCGCTGCGGATCAACGCAGCGCCGGGCACGGATCATCCGACCGGATTCATCGGCCAGCATCGCATACAGCACCCACTGATTCGCCTGCCGTTTCAGACGGGCGCCAGCCGGAATATGACAGCTGCCGCCGATTTCCTTCAGCCAGCTGCGTTCCGCTATCATCCGCAACGTCGCCGTTTCATCGCTGATCCGGCTCAGCAGCTGCAGAATGGCCGTGTTGTCGCTGCGCACTTCCAGGCCCAGAATTCCCTGTCCGCAAGCGGAAACCATCTGTTCCGGTTCAAAACAGGTGCTGATCCGATCATCCAGTCCCATCCGTTTCAAGCCGGCGGCCGCCAGCACCAGACCATCCAGCTGCTGCTGTTCCATTTTCTGCAGCCGGGTGTCGATATTGCCGCGAATGCCGACCACGTTCAGATCCGGCCGCAGCTGCAGCAGCTGCAGACGCCGCCGGGCGCTGCCGGTCGCAATCACCGCCTGTTTTGGCAAATCCTGCAATGTACCGCCCTGTCTCAATACCAGCGCATCCCGCGGATCCTCCGCTGCCAGCGCCGGTCCCAGACAACACCCCGGCTGAAGCGAAGAGGGCAGGTCCTTCAGCGAATGCACGCCGATCGTCACCTGTCCGGAAAGAATCTGCTGTTCGATCTCCGTCACAAACAATCCCTTGTCGCCAATCTGATCCAGCGGAAGATGCTGAATCTGATCTCCGCGGGTCCGGATCACCTGAAGCGTAATCCGGCATTGCGGACACGCCTGCCGCAGCCGTGCCGCCACCCATTCCGTCTGTTTCAGCGCCAGCGCTGATCCTCTTGTACCCAATACGATGTCCATCTGCCTCATGCCTTCCTTTCCCGCCTTTTGCGGCTTTCATTATATCATTTTTATTTCCGCCGCAGACAGAAATCACCCCATAAAATCATCACCTTCACTGACAAAACCTGCCGGCTCCTCTTTTTTCGCTGTTTTTCGACTGTTTTCATCCGTTTTGGCATACGCTGTACAAGGTGATAACGATGTGGATACAACTCTTTCAGATGCTTCAGATCTTTTTCAGCTGTTTCATCGGTTCCATCCGCACTACTTCCTTTCCCCTGCCTCTGTCAAAGCAGAAAGAACAGGAAGCGCTCAAGCGAATGCGGCAAGGCGACAAGCAGGCCCGCAGTCTGCTGATTGAACACAATCTGCGGCTGGTCGCTCACATCGTAAAAAAATACGATATCCGCAAGGAACAGACTGAAGATCTGATCAGCATCGGCACCATTGGTCTGATCAAGGGCATCGATACCTTCGATATGGACAAAGGACATAAACTGGCGACCTACGTTTCCCGCTGCATCGAAAACGAAATTCTGATGCACCTGCGCAACAACCGTCACGCTCTGAATACCCGCTCACTGGACGATCCCATCGGTCAGGACAAAGACGGCTCCGATATCGTCCTGTTGGATGTGCTGGCTGACGATTCCATTCCGGACCCGATTGACGAACTGATGCTGAAGGAAAACCAGGCCAAACTGCAGCGCTTCATGAAAGAGCTGGAACCCCGCGAATACAGCATTCTCGTCCGGCGCTACGGACTGAACGGGCATCCGGAAATGACGCAGCGGGACATCGCCCGTCAGGAGCACATCTCCCGCTCCTATGTCTCGCGAATTGAAAAACGGGCATTCATGAAATTATTGCGGGCATTCATGAAAGAGAATCAATAAAGGCTCTGGTCATTTTATCAATTAACCAGTATAATCTTCACCAGGTGAGGATGCTGAAATGAAAACAGAATGTGTCATTTTTGACTGCGACGGACTGATGTTCGATACCGAAACGGTTGCCAACCAGTGCTGGCGGGATATCGCCAGCCGCTATGGCGTACAGCTGAACGACGAGTTCTTCTACCGAATTATTGGCTGCGGCCACCAGCAGTTTCTTGAAGCCATGGCCGATTACCCACAGCTGATGGAACACATGCCTGAAATCCGTCAGCACCGGCTGGATACGATTTATTCTCTGTGCGAAACTGCCGGACGGCTGAACAAAAAAGGTCTGGTAGAACTGCTGAACTGGCTGCAGGAAAACGGAATCCGCAAATGCGTTGCCTCTTCCAGTCATCGCGAATATGTTGAAAAACTGTTAGGAAGCATTGGCTGTCCGGTTCATTTTGACGGCATTGTCTGCGGTGATGAAGTCACTCATGGCAAACCAGATCCGGAAATCTTTCTGACTGCCGCTGCCAAAGCCAAAGTGGCCCCGCAGCATTGCCTTGTGCTGGAAGACTCCAAATTCGGCATCATGGCAGCCAAGCGCGCCGGCATGAACAGCGTCTGGATTTACGATTTTGTCAAGCCGGATGAAGAAATGGAGCTGTATCTGCAGCAGCGCTGCGACAGCCTGCTGGATGTCATCGATCTGCTGAAAAAAGAAAACTGACGTTTTTTTCTTCCGCGGCAAAATCCAAAAGCGGCTTCAGGATATCATGAAAAACAAGAATGACTGCGCCTCAGTCTTCTTTCAGGTATCCGACGCCAAAAAAAGTCTCTTTCTCTTCCCTGTTTCAGACAGAGTCTGAGACTTTTTTGTTTTTGTTTCCGCCGTTTTCGTTCTCAACCGGTATCATCATATATACAAAAAGAATGAACACAACACGAATAATTTCCAACAAATATCGGTTCTTTCAAAAATCGTGTTGGTGAGAGAAAAACCGAAACAAGAAAGACGCAGATAAGTTCCAGAAATGGGACTCATTTTTAATTGAGAAAATGGCAGGGAACTAACGTGTTATCATCAAAACAAAATGGATGCCTCCCGTAATCTGCAGGAAAACATCCATAGGTTCAACTTAAAGCTAAATCATATGAGTTCAGAATTCTGAGTATATATCATTTCAATTCAGAGGTTTTTGTTCATTTACATAAACTAATTCAAGACGGATCCTCAAACAGCTCCATCATCTCAAAATCATCATGCGCCGCTTCTTCCGTATCTTCCGCCGATACCGCCGGCGGCTGATCCGCAATTCTGACCTCTTCGATCTGCGGAATCAGTCCCCAGTCCGCATTCAGCTTCAGCGGGGTGGAGAAAGTCGCTTCCCGGCTCATCAGCGTGACCTCACGGGCAGCGATGTCATGGCGCTGGGGATCCATGAATTCCAGCTGTTCATAAGGCAGAACACAGCGGCAGTCACGGATGTGATACGGATTGCTTTTCAGCCGCTTGACAATCATCTCGCCCTTCACCGGACGCCCGGTGACGCTGATTTCAGACAGCCGGATCCGCTTCATGCTGCCTTTATCGGAAACAACCAGCAGACTCTGATGCTCATCCGTACAGCTGCAGGCCGCCGCCAGCACATCGCCCGGACTCAGATTCAGCGCCTTGACGCCCTGAGACTTGACCCCGGTTGCCGGCACCAGTTCGCTGCCGTACCGGCTCGCCCAGCCATCACGGCTGATCATGATCAGCTGCTGACCCTCATACACCACAAAAGCGCGGACCAGTTCATCGTCCGGCTTCAGATTCATCGCCGTCATCATCCGGCTGTTGCGCTGTACCTGCCACTGACTGACCGGCGTTTTCTTCACCTGACCGCGGCGGGAAACCGTCACAATCCAGGCATACGTTTCAAAATTCCGGACTACGATCGCACTGACTGCCTTATCATCGCCATCAACGCTGACATATTTGTTCAGGTGCGAGCCGATCTCTTTCCACCTGGCTTCTTCCAGCTGCCATACCGGCAGACAGGCATAGTTGCCCTTGCGGGTAAAGATCAGCAGCGTATCCAGCAGTTCCGCCTCTTTCTGACCGATCAGAAGATCGGACTCCTTCAGCCCGGTCATCGCCTCGCTGGCACCATAGGAACGCAGCGAGACCCGCTTGACATAGCCGTCACGGGAAACGGTGATCATTACCCGTTCGTTGGTGATCGTCGCACTTTTGTCAATGACGATTTCCTGCACCTCATCCTGAATCTGACTGCGGCGCGGGTCAGCGTATTCCTTCCGGATTTCTCGCAGTTCCTTCACCAGCACGCTCTGAAGCACCGCCGGATTTTCCAGAATCGTTTTCAGCATTTCCATCTGATTGACCAGCTGGGCAAATTCCTCCCGCAGCGCGACGATATCGGTTGAAGTCAGCCGGTACAGACGCAGAGTCACAATCGCCTCAGCCTGCGCCTCGCTGAACTCAAAAGCCTCCATCAGCCGCTGCTTCGCATCCGCTTTGTCTTTGGACTGACGGATCAGCGCGATGACCTCATCCATCACCGACACCGCCTTCATCAGCCCTTCCAGAATGTGGCAGCGCTGTTCCATTTTATCATACTGATAACGGCTGCGACGGCGTACCACTTCTTTTCGATGAGCGATAAACGCATCCAGCATGCCGGTCAGTCCCATCTGAACCGGCCGTTTGTTGACGATCGAAACCATGTTGTAGCTGTAATATACCTGCAGATCCGTGTTTTTGTAAAAGTAATTCAGAATCGTCGAAGCGTCGCTGTCTTTCTTGATGTCCACCACAATGCGCAATCCGGTCCGGTCCGATTCGTCCCGGATATCCAGAATGCCCTCAATTTCCCGGGAAAGCCGGATATCGTCCATCTTACGCACCAGCGCCGATTTGATCACTTCATAGGGAATCTCGCGGATGATAATCTGATTGCATGTTTTGCCTTCCACGATTTCCGTACGGCCGCGAATAACAATCCGCCCTTTGCCGGAAGTGAACGCGTCGACAATGCCTTTTTTGCCCATAACAATGCCGCCGGTCGGAAAGTCCGGCCCCGGCAGCACTTCCATCAGCTCCTGCACCGTGCAATCCGGCCGCTGCATTCTTACAATAGCCGCATCGATCACCTCGCCCAGGTTGTGAGGCGGAATGTTGGTGGCATAGCCGGCGGCAATTCCGGTCGCGCCGTTGACCAGCAATACCGGAAAACGGGCCGGAAGCACCGTCGGTTCCTCTTCCGTATCATCAAAATTGGGCGCAAACAATACCGTATCCTTATCGATATCTTCCAGCAGCGTTTCGGAAATTCTGGCCAGCCGGGCTTCGGTATACCGCATCGCCGCCGCCGGATCGTCGTCAATCGAACCGTTGTTGCCATGCATATCGATCAGCGGCATGCGGATTTTCCAGTCCTGTGACAGACGCACCATCGCGTCGTACACCGAAGTATCCCCATGAGGATGATAATTACCGATAACCAGTCCCACTGTCTTGGCCGATTTGCGGTGCGGATGATCCCAGGTATTGCCATCATGATGCATCGCGTACAGAATCCGCCGCTGCACCGGCTTCAGCCCGTCGCGGGCATCCGGCAGCGCCCGTTCCTGAATGATGTATTTGGAGTAGCGGCCGAAACGCTCGCCCATGATTTCTTCCAGCGGCGCCGCCACCAGATGCTGCACGTTCACCGCTTCGTCTTTGACTTTCTTTCTGCTCATGCGTGTTCCACCTTAAAGGCGTCTTCCAGCGTAAAGGCGACATGTTCCTCAATCCAGCTGCGGCGCAGATTGGCCTTATCGCCCATCAGCACCGAAACGTTGCGTTCCGCCAGAATGCCGTCCTCAATCGTCACCTGAATCAGCGTCCGGGTCTGAGGATCCATCGTCGTTTCCCACAGCTGAGCCGCGTTCATCTCTCCCAGACCTTTGTAACGCTGAATTTCCACCTTGCCCCATTCCTTTCTGATTTCATCCAGTTCCTCATCCGTATAGGCATAACGGATCTTCTGCCCCTTGCTGATCTTGTACAGCGGCGGCTGGGCGATGTACACCATTCCCTGCTCGATCAGCGGTTTCATATAGCGGTAAAAAAACGTCAGCAAGAGCACCTGAATGTGCGCGCCGTCAGTATCCGCATCGGTCATGATAATCACTTTATCGTAATTGCTTTCCGTGTAATCGAAGGTGCTGCCGATCCCGGCGCCCAGAGCGTGCACGATCGTATTGAGCTCCTCATTTTTCTCGATGTCAGCCAGCCCGGCCTTCTCCGTGTTGAGCACTTTTCCTCTTAACGGCAGAATCGCTTGATATTTCGAATCGCGTCCCTGCTTGGCGCTGCCGCCGGCAGAATCGCCCTCGACCAGAAACAACTCCTTGCGCCGGGCATCCCTGGATTGCGCCGGCGCCAGCTTGCCGGAAAGGACTTTTTCGCTTTTGCCCCTGCCCTTGCCCTTGCGCGCTTCCTCGCGGGCCTTGCGGGCCGCCTCCCGGGCCTGGGACGCTTTCTGCATCTTGCGGATCAGCATGGTCGCCAGTTCTCTGTTTTCTTCCAGATAAAAATTCAGCTTTTCGCTGACAATGCTTTCCACTGCGCTTTTGGCTTCCGCCGTCCCCAGCTTGCCCTTGGTCTGTCCTTCAAACTGAAGCAGATGCTCCGGTATGGAAACGGAAATGATCGAGGTCAGTCCTTCGCGGACATCGCTGCCTTCAAAGTTTTTATCCTTATCCTTCAACAAGCCAAGCCGGCGGGCATAATCGTTGAACGCCTTGGTCAGCGCGGTACGGAAGCCGACCTCATGCGTTCCGCCATCCTTGGTGCGCACCAGATTGACAAAGGAAACCATCGTTTCCTGATAATCATCCGTGTACTGAAACGCGCAGCGAACCTCGATATCATTGACCTTGCCGGCAAACACTACCGGCTCATGCAGTACCGTTCTGTCTTCGTGCAGATATTCCAGAAACGCTTTCAGTCCCTCTTCATAATGAAAGGTCTCCGTTTTGTCATGCCGCTGGTCACGGACCACCATCGTGATCCCTTTTAACAAAAACGCGTTTTCCCGCGCCCGTTCCGCGATCTGACTGTAACTGAATTCGGTAGTGGAGAAAATCCGCCGGTCCGGCATGAAACGGATACAGCTGCCGGTACGCGACGATTTGCCGAGCTTCTGCAGCGGTCCGATCCGCCGGCCGCCATCCTCAAAGCGCATCGATACTTTCTGTCCCTGCTGGCAAACCGTCACCTCAACCCATTCGCTCAGCGCGTTGACAACCGAAGCGCCGACCCCATGCAGACCGCCCGATGTTTTGTAACCTCCCTGCGAGCTGAATTTGCCGCCGGCATGCAGCACGGTAAAGATAACCTGAATGGCCGGCACGCCGCTGGCATGCATGCCGATCGGCATGCCTCGCCCCTCATCTTCCACACAGACCGCGCCGTCTTTTTCCAGCGTAATCGTGATCTTCTTGCCGAAACCGTTGAGCGCTTCGTCAATTGCATTGTCGACGATCTCCCACACCAGATGATGCAGGCCGCGGGAATCCGTCGAACCGATATACATGCCCGGCCGCTTCCGGACCGCTTCCAATCCTTCCAGAATCTGAATGGAATTCTCATCATATTGTTGCGTCATTGTATTCCCTGATTAGAGAAAAACCTAATCTTTCTCCTTTCTTCTGAGCGGACGTGAACTTTTCCGTCATGGTTATGATTATACACAAAAACGCCATGAAATTAAAGTTTTGCCGCCGCGCTTTTTATGGTAGAATGAACGAGTGAGGAGGAAAACAACATGATACTGAAAATTCTGTTGGCGATGATTTTGGGCTATCTGTTCGGCTCCATTCCCTGGGCGCTGGTCATCGGCAAAGTCTTCTATAAAACGGATGTCCGCAATTACGGTTCCGGCAATCTGGGCGGAACCAATGCCGGACGGGTACTGGGCAAAAAAGCGGGACTGACGGTCATCATTCTGGATGGCCTGAAGGCGTTTTTTGTCGTCTGGCTGTGTACGCTGTGGATTCCGCAGGCGGCGGTACCAGCCGGATTGTGCTGCTGCATCGGCCATTGTTTTCCGGTATTCGCCGGTTTTCGCGGCGGCAAAGCCGTTGCGACCACGTATGGCTACCTGCTGGCGGCAGGCTTGTTTGCGACCGGTCAGCCGGTGATGATGTTTGTCATTCCGCTGCTGATCTTTCTGATTACGCTGAAACTGAGCAAGATGGTTTCGCTGTCCTCAATCGTCGGCATCGGTTCGGCAGCGCTGTTGACGACGTTCTGTCAGTCGGACTGGATCATCACGCTGTCCATCTGGATTCTGTGGCTGTTTGTCACCTATCGCCACAAGGCCAACATTCAGCGCATCCGCAATCATACTGAAAAAAAGATTACCTGGATGTAATCGATCAGACCGCGGTCTTTCCTCATCGGAAAACCGCGTTTTTTTTATGTACAGGCCATCCTGATCACGCATCGGATAGTCATCCAGCCCGAAACAGAATGAGGAAATTTCTTCCTTTTTCCGAGGGTTATCCGGAAGTTATCCACATTGTCAGTAAAAGCTTTGTAAACTCTTACAGCTTGGCTTGTAATTCAATATTAAAATCGATATAATTTTTGAAGTGATATGCTGAACCTCGGGTTTTCTTTACCGTCATGAGGAGGCCGATTATGAAAGAATCTGAAATCCGGACATTTCCCCTGTCCGACAACCAGCGCAACATCTGGAACGTGGAACAGACACTGCCCAATACGCCGGTCAATCAGATCTGCACAACGCTGATCATCGACCGGCATTTTGATATTCAGGCGCTCAGACAGGCGTTAAACACCGTATTGATGAACGATGAAACGCTGCGGACACGATTGCTGCTGCAGCAACAGCAGCCGGAACAGTATTTCGCCGCCTATCAGCCGCAGCGTTTTCCGCTCTATGATTTCTCCCAGAGCGACGAGGCCGCCCTGGATCAGTGGGAGCAGCAGCTGGCCCGGCAGCCGATGCCGCTGATCAACGCTCCGCTGGTCCATTTTTTCTGTTTTCAGCGCGGACAACGCGGCGGGGTCGTAATCAGAATACATCATCTGATTTCCGACGGCTGGACGCAGGTGCTGCTGAGCAACCGCATCAGCCGCCTGTATCTGCAAGCGGTGCAGGGACAGCCGCTGCAGGAGGAGCCGATGACGCCGTATCGCGAATATCTTGAACAGCAGCAGCGTTACCGCCAGTCCCGCCGTTATCAGAAAGACCGTGAATACTGGCAGAAACAGATCCGGAAGCTGACCCCTGAGGTTTCTCTGTGTGACACCTCAGGGGGTGCGCAAAGCCACAGCGGGCAGCGGCTGAGCGTGAACCTGCCTGAAGCGCTGGGGCAGCAGCTGCAGGCATTCTGCCTGAAACAGCAGCTTTCTCCGTTCATCCCGTTTCTGATGGCGCTGGCGGTGGTGCTGGTGCGCTGTACCCAAAGCCGTCAGCTGACACTGGGGGTGCCGATCCTCAACCGCGGTTCAGCCCGTGAAAAGCGGGCCAGCGGCATGTACGTCAGCACCATGCCGCTGATTCTGGATATCGATGATCAGCAAAGCGTGGAAGCGTTCTGTCAGCAGCTCAATGACGAATGGTACACGCTGATGAAGCATCAGAAATTTCCTTTTGAACACATCGCGGCGATGGCCCGTCAGCATCATCCTGAGAGGGCCGGATTATTTCAGATCGCGCTGTCCTGGCAGAACGGACAGATGATTCAGGATCCCGACAGTCCGATTCGTTTTCACGGACGCTGGCAATACAGCGGCTGTCAGACTGAAGAGCTGTGCCTGCATCTGAACAATCGCGAACAGCCGCACCATTTTCAGCTGGACCTCGACGCCCGCCTGCAATCCTTTTCCACTTTCCGCCTGCAGCAGCTGGCAACCATGCTGCAGCAGGTGCTTGCCGATGCGCTGGATCATCCGCAAAAGCCGCTGTGGAGGCTGAAGCTGACTGCGGATCCGGCCTTTGCCCAAGCTCCTTCTTTGCCTGTGAATCAGTTGGAGGGCATGATGAGCCGCCGCTGGCCTGCGCTTGTAAAGATGAATCGCTGCCGCAGCGCCATGATCTGGCGGCAGCAGCGGATTCGCTTTGATCAGCTGGATCTTGATCTGCGCAAGGCAGCCGCATGGATGAACACGCTTCCCAATCCAAACCGGCAGCGCCGGATCGCGCTGATTCTGCCGCGAAGCGCCGCGTTAATCAGCGCCATGATGGCCGCTTTGTACAGCGGCAGCTGCTGGATTGTGCTTGACCCTGTTCAGCCGGAAAAGCGGCTGCAGCAGCTGTTACAGCAATGTCAGCCGGATGCGGTCATTGCCGGTACGCAGGATCAGCAGCGGCTGGATCCTCAACAGCGCTGGCGCTGGCTGAGTCCTGAACAATGGCAATCCCAGACCCCGGCGGAAAAGCCCGCCGCCCTCTCGCTGCAGCAGCCCGCCTACATCGTTTTTACTTCGGGGACAACCGGAACGCCCAAAGGCGTGGTGATCAGCCGCCGTAGCCTGTTCAATTTTATTGAAGGAATGAAACCGATCTATCCGGATACGCCGATTCTGACGCTGGGCAATCCGGCTTTCGACGCGTTTCTGATCGAAAGTATCATCGCTCTTTTTCATGGCCGCACGCTGGTTTTGGCAGAGGATCGCGAAGCCTACAGTGCCGGCGCGCTGGCCCGGCTGATCAGCGAATACGACGTCGGCATGATTTCGCTGACTCCCTCGCGATTACAGGCCTATCTGAGCGAAGCGTCCTTTTGCCAGGCCATCGGTGGTCTGAAATGCATTCTGTGCGGCGGCGAGGCCTTTTCGCCGGCGCTGTTATCCCATCTTGCCCAGCTGACCTGCGCCCGGATTGTGAATCAGTACGGTCCCAGCGAAGCGACGGTCGGCGTCAGCTACGCCTGGCTGAACGAAACACAACCGATCACAGCCGGAAAACCGATGCCCGGCTGTCAGCTGTTCATTCTCGACGCTCACAGACAACCTCTGCCCCGCGGTGTGACAGGTGAGCTGTATCTTGGCGGCGAGGGGCTGGCGCTGGGCTACGATCAGCTGCCGCAGCTGACCTGCGATGCGTTTGTCGAGCTGGAAGCCCTGCCGGGTCAGCGCGTGTACCGAACCGGCGACCGGGCGCTTCTCAATGAACGCGGCGAACTGATTCTGCGCGGACGGGCCGACCGGCAGCTGAAGCTCAACGGCCGGCGGATTGAGCCGGAAGAAATCAGCGCCCAGCTGTGCCGGCTGCCATCGATCCGGGAAGCATATGTGGATCTGGCTGAAGAATCCTCAGCGCTGACCGCCTGGTTCAGTGCCGAACAGACGCTGGATCCTCACACTCTGCAACAGGCGCTGGCGCAGACGCTGCCGGCTTCCATGATTCCGGCCTTTTTCGTTCAGGTCGATCAGCTGCCGTTAAGTGCCAACGGCAAACTGGATCCGCGAAAGCTGCCGCAGCCGGTCGACGAGCCTTCTTTGCGCCGGCCGCCGGCCAACGCGCAGGAACGCTGGCTTCTGGAAGAATTCCGGCGCGTCCTGCAGAACGATCAGCTGCAGCCGGACAGCGATTTCTTTGCCGCCGGCGGCGATTCCCTCAAAGCGCTGGAGCTGATCGCCCGGATTGAACAGCACTACGCCATCCGCTTCAGTACCGATGATTTTTATCAGCTGCGTACAGCGGCGAATCTGGCCACGCAGCTAAGCGGTCCCCAGACTCCTGCCGCCTCTATTCCCGCTGCCCCTCAGCGCGACCGTTATCCGCTGACCTTCCAGCAGCAGTCGATCTATGCCCAGCTGCTGCTGAATCCGGATCAGGATCCTTATCATATGCCGGGCCTTTTCCTGTTACCACCGGATACAGACCTGACGCGGCTGAAAGCGGCGCTGCAGCAGCTGTGTCAGGATGAAGAGGCGCTGCAGATGGCCTTTGTCAGGGAAAACGGACAGCTCTTCTTCACGCTCAATCCGCATCCGCAGCTGGATATCCGCGAAGCCAGGTGGCATGACGAGGCGAACTGGTCAGAATGGATTCAGCCGTTTCAGCTGGATCAGGCGCCGTTGATGCATGTCGTTTTGCTGCATGGTCCATCCCAAACCGGATTGTTCCTCGATACCCATCATCTGATCAGCGATGGCCTTTCCACCGCGCTGCTGATGAAAAAACTGGATCAGTACTACAGTCAGATGTCGTCCTCATCCGCCGCAGCACGTTATCGGGATCTAGCCTGGTGGCAGCATCAGAAGGAAAACGACTCCGCTTTGTCCTATTGGCGGCAGGCGCTGAAGGAAGAATCAAAGCCGGTATTGCTTCCGACCGACCGGTTTGAACAGACCGTTCAGGGCGGCCAGATCCGCTCTCTGCCGCTGAAGAAAGAACTGTCCGATCAGATCGATCAGTTCTGCCGCGATCATCAGCTGACCGCCGCCAGTTTCTTTGCCGCCGCGCTGGCGCTGGTCATCTGGCGTCATACCCAACAGACGCAATTCTGCCTGGGTACGCCGCTGTCTGGCCGGTCGGAAGCGGCGTTGTGGGAAACGATCGGTCTGTTGATGAACCCGCTGCCGCTGCCGGTGCAGCTCCATGAAGAACAGACCGGCCTGCAGCTGATCCACTCTGTACGTCAGACGTTCAGCGAGATTCAGGATCATCAGAACATTTCACTGCAGCAGATCGGACAGGCGCTGCACCGGCAGCCTTCGTCCGAGGGCAACGGTTTCTATCGCATGATGTTTTCCATGCGGCCCATCGAAGCGGACCGCTTCGTTCTGGATCAAACGCCGCTGACCTTCATCGCTCCGCCTTCAATGCCGGCCAAGCTGCCGCTGAGCGTGGAAATCGCCCGCCAGCAGCAATGCTGGCACTGCCACCTGGAATATGACCGGTCCCTTTTCCGTCCTCAGACCATCGATTATTATCTGCGCTGTCTGCGCATGGCGGCCATGGAACTGCTGCGTCACAGCGACCGGCCGCTGGCTCAGCTGAACTGTCTGGATGAAGCTGACCGCTATCAGCTGCTACAGAAAAACAACTGCCGGCGGGTTCCTTATCTGGATCTGCCGCTGGACAGGCAGATCCGTCAGCTGGCGCTGAGCGAACCGGACCAGCCTGCCCTTCTGTTTCACTCCCATACCTTGACCCGGGCTGAACTTCAGCAGCAGGTTCAGCGCATTCAGGCACTGCTGCAGCAGCACATCTCCGATTCACAACAGGCCGTCGCTCTGTTGTGTGATCGCAGCGAACAGCTGATCGCCGCCATGCTGGCGATCATGGCCGCCGGTCATCACTACGTCATGCTGGATCCGGAATTGCCGGATGAGCGGATCGCCCTGATGCTCGAACAGACCCAGGCCTGCGCCGTGCTGTGCGATGCCGCCTTCCAGCAGCGCATCAGCACCATACCGGCGATCGATGTGCGCACTCCCTGCAACAAGCTGCCTTCCAGTCCGCCGCGGTCAATGGAAGATCTGCATTACATCCTGTTCACCTCCGGTTCCACCGGTCAGCCCAAAGGCGCGATGATCACCCATCGCAATACTGCCAGTTTTCTGGAAGCAATGCGGCCGCTGATCGGCGACTGTCATACCGCGTTATGCGCTACCAATCCGGTGTTCGATATCTTTCTGACGGAAAGTCTGATCGCTCTGGCGTTAGGGGCCGCCGTCGTGCTGGCCGATGGCCAGCAGATGACTCTGCCATGGCAGCTGGCCAGACTGATCCGCGATCATCACTGCGATTTCATTCAGTTTACGCCCACCCGCATGCAGCTGAACATGAACCAGCCTGACTTTGCCAGCGCGCTGAGCGAAGTCAAGGTCATCATTCACGTCGGGGAAGTGCTGCCTGCCGCGCTGGTACGCCGCACTGCCGCCTGCACCCCGGCCCGCATTTACAATTGTTACGGTCCGACTGAAACCACCGTGTACGCCACCGCCGCCGAAGTCTCCCACAGCGAGGTCACCCTTGGCATACCGCTGGCCAACACCCGCGTTCTGATCTGTGACTCGCAGCACCGCCGCTGTCTTCCGATGCAGGAAGGCGAGCTGATCATCGAAGGCGAAGGCGTCGGGGCAGGCTATGTCCGGCAGCCTCAGCGCAGTGCCGAAGTCTTCTCTTTTAATCCGCAGTTTCCTCATCAGCGCCAATACCGCACCGGCGATCTGGGGCGGATCAACGCGCTGGGCATGATTGAATTTCTGGGCCGAAAAGATCAGCAGATCAAACTGAATGGTCATCGCATCGAGCTGGATGAAATCCGTCATCATCTTCAAGAACTGCCCGGAGTCCGGCAGGCGGCGGTCATCGCGCTGAAAGACCACGATCAGATCCGTGAACTGCAGGGGTTTGTCTGTGCTGACAGTCAGTTCGATGCTTCCCGCTGGCGCCAGCAGCTGGCTCAGGCTTTGCCTTCCTACATGATCCCCGCTGCCCTGACGCAATTATCCGAGCTTCCTCAGACCCCGACCGGCAAGCTCGACGTCCAGGCGCTGCAAACCCTGGCCCGCTCTTCCCCCACCGCTTCCCCTGCCGCTTGTGCGCCATCGGAGGATCCGCTGGCGAAGCTGTGGCAGACAATCCTGCAGAAAGAAACGATCGATCCCGAGCTTTCCTTCTTTGACCAGGGCGGCTCCAGCCTGCAGGCGCTGATGCTTCTCAGTGAGTATTACAGCCGGGGACTGTCGATGACGCTGCAGGAATTCTATGAAGCTCCAACGCTGCAGCAGCAGCGAAAAAAACTGCTTGGCTGCCAGACAGAGCAGACGGCCTGGCCGCTGCAGGGCGCCGTCATTGCGGATCTGAGCTGCCCGCTGATCAGCGGCGGCAGCGGATTCTTCGGTCTGCATCTGATCGAACAGCTGCTGCAGGGACCCTCCGCTTACGTCGTTGTGCTCAGCCGGCAGGATAAAAACGTCCTGCTGAAAAAAGCGGCCGCCCTGCTGGGAGACAACTGGTGCCGCGATCATGAACATCAGCTGCATTGCCTGCGCTGCGACTGGGATCAGCCGCAGCTGGGACTGAGCCAGAGCCAGATACGGCAGCTGCGCGCCCACATCACCTGTCTGATTCACGGCGCCGCCGACGTCCGTCATTACGGCAACCGCGAAACTCTGCTTCACGCCAACCTGCAATCCACCCGCGCGATGATCGAACTGGCCCTTGCGATGCAGCGGCCGCTGATCCATCTGTCCACTCTCAGCATCAGCGGCGATCGTTTGCAACAGGGTCAGTCGGCGACCTTCACCGAAAGCGATCTGGATATCGGTCAGGATGTCCGTCAGAGTCCTTATCTTGAAAGCAAGTTTCTGGCCGAACAGGAAATCCGGCAGGCCTGTCAGCGTGGCCTGCAGCCCCGCATTCTGAGAATCGGCCGGCTGTGCGGCCGCCACCGTGACGGTCAGTTCCAGCTCAACGCCTCTTCCAACGCCTTCTGGCGTCTGTGCCAAGGCATTCTGGAAGTGGGCGCAGTAAGCGAAACGATGCTGGACATCCCGTTGGAAGTCACCGCCGTGGATGAATGCGCCCGCGCCGCGCTGGCAGTGCTGAACACCGATCTGACCACGGCGCATCTGTACAATCCGCACAAACTGAAGGTGAGCGATCTGTTTGCGCAGCTGCCGGTGTTGCCGCCGGATGTGTTTGCCGCGCTGGTTCGTCAGAAAGCGGCCGCCGGCAGCGATCTGATCGGCAGCGTGATCGAACAGATGTCCCGTTCGCCATCGACCATCACCGTGCTTGGCGACCACACGCTGACCCATCTGGCAAGCCAGGGCTACTTCTGGCCGCTGCCGGATCCGGCGAAGGAGCTGCGCGACCATCTGAAAAAGCGAGGTGAACCGGCATGATCACCAACGGTGCTCTCTTCATCTTTTATGTTTCCATCATCGGCCTGGTGCTGATCGTTTCCCGCAACCTGCGGACCAACCGCAATCATCTGATCAACAAGATCTACGTCGCCTTTTCACTGATTCTGATCGAATGGATGCTGGCGCTGATCGGCATGCGCTTTACCGGTATGAACAACACGTTCATGTTGTACATATGGGATTCCCTTTCCAATTTCGGGACGAGCATGGCGCCAGTGCTGCTGTTGCTGATTGCGATCGTATTTACCCGCCACTACGATCATCTGCCGGCCAAAACACGCTGGCTGCTGGTCGTCCCGGTGCTGACCAACATCGTGATCTGGACCAATCCGCTGCATCATCTGCATTACCGTCATTTCAGCGTCATCGCCAGCGAAGTGCAGTTTGGCCCCTACATGTACGTCAGCGGCGGATACAGCTATCTCTGCATGATCTGCGCCATCGGCATAATGCTGCACTACGCCTTCAAAAGCAACAACCGGCTTTACATGCAGCAGGCGGTGATGTTTTCGCTGGGAACGCTGATCCCGCTGGTCGTCAGCATGCTGGCTACGTTCAAGCTTCTTGATCTGAGCATCGCGGCCACGCCGATCAGCTTTGTCTTCACCGTTATTTTCCATGGCATCGCGATTGAAAAGCTGAATTTTCTCAACATCACGCCGATCGCCACCCAGCACATCCTGGACTGGATTTCCGACTGTTATCTGATCCTGAGCGACGACGGACTGGTACTCAACTACAACCGGCCGTTTGAGGAAATCTTCGGTCATCGCTGCGGCATCACGATCAACAAATCGCTGAAAAAAGTACGGCTGGATCAGGATCCCGGCGCCATGGCGGTCGTCTACAATCTGATCAGTTCGGTGGACTCCGCAAGGCAAAGCCGCAGCGTGATCGCCTATGAACAATCGATCCCGGTCAACAATGTCATGCATTACTACATGGTGGAAATCACACCGCTGACCCTCAATCGCATGATTGCCGGCTTCAGCGTCATCTACAAAGATGTAACCAAGCTGAAAGAAAGCATGAAAAACCTGCAGAATTCCCAGAAGCGCATGATGGAACAGGAACGGCTGGCTTCCCTGGGACAGATGGTCGGCGGCATCGCCCACAACCTGAAAACGCCGATCATGTCCATCGCCGGCGGACTGAGCGCCATGGAAGACCTCGTCCAGGAAGCGATGGACAGTTTGGGGGATCCGGAGGTGACGGTGGAAGATTACCGCGAGATCTGTCAGGAAATCCGCACCTGGATCCGCCGCTGCAAGGAGGCCAGCGCCTACATGTCCGATATCATCACCGCCGTCAAGGGACAGGCCGCCAACATGAGCACCTCCGATCAGGGAGTATTTACCCCTGAACAGCTGATCCGCCGCACGACGCTGCTGATGCGCCATGAACTGACGGTTCATCATTGCCAGCTGAAGGTGGACAACCAGGCGCCCTCTTCCGTCGTATTGCATGGCGATATCAACAACCTCGTCCAGGTCGTCAACAACTTCATCTCCAACGCCATCGACGCGCAGCTGGCAGAGGGCGATCATACCATCGAGCTGAAAGTCTGGGAACAGGATAGCCAGCTGTCGCTGTCTGTCAGCGATCATGGCAGCGGCATCCAGGATACGGTGCGCCGGCAGCTGCTCAACGAGATGGTCACCACCAAGGGAACCGCCGGCGCCGGGTTGGGCATCTACATGTCCAAGGCGCTGATTCAGGGAAAATTTGACGGCGAACTGTGGTTCAGAGACAACGACAACGGCGGCGCCATCTTTGGCTTCACTCTTCCGCTGAATGAGGAAGCGTCAGCCGGCGAACCGCTCAGTGCTGAAAGGAGGACTGCGGCATGAGAAAAAACCGCAAGGGCAGCGTTCAGAATCATTACCGCCTGCTGGTTCTGGACGATGATGAGATGATTACCCTGGCCTTACGCGCCTATTTTGAAGGATGCGGTTACCAGGTGGATATTGAAAGCAACCCGCTGCAGGCTATTGAACGCATCCGGCAAGGCGACTACGATATCCTGCTGCTGGACTTTCTGATGACGCCGATCTGCGGCGATCAGGTGGTCGAACAGATCCGGCAGTTCAATCACGATCTGTTCATCATCCTGCTGACCGGACACAAGGACCTGGCCCCGCCGGTCAAAACGATCCGCGAACTGGACATTCAGGGGTATTATGAAAAAAGCGACCGCTTTGACCAGCTGGAACTGCTGGTGGAATCGTGCGTCAAATCAATCCGGCAGATGAAAACGATCCGCAGCTACCGCGACGGCCTCGATGAAATCCTGACCTATGTGCCTGCGCTGATGCAGAAAAACCATCCCCAACAGCTGATTCCCGCCATCGTTCAGCAGCTTCGTTCGCTGAGCGGCCAGCAGGATGTCTTCGTGCTGCTGAATCCGCTGAGCGTTCCGGAAATGACCGACAAGCTTTCGCTGGTGTCCACCATGCTGCTCAGCGGAAGTGGCGAATATCAGCTCGATACGGCGCAGTTCATGAAACGGTGTTTTCCCCGCTTTCTGCCGCTGATCCAGCAAGCCCGCAACAGCCGGGAAGCGCAGCTGAGTCATTGCCAGCTTGTCATTCCGCTGGGAGATGAACAGAACCGTGATCTGGGGATTCTCGGCGTGGATTTTGCCCAGCCGCCCTCTGCCACGCTGGTTCAGCTGCTGAGCGTCTACGGACATCAGGTTTCCTCGGCCCTTGCAGGCAGCTTTCTGCATACGCTGCTGCAAAACCGCAACGAAACGCTGAATCAGATGAACGATCAGCTCAAGGAAAGCCACATGCAGACCATTTCGGCAGTCCGGCTTATGGTGGAAGCCAAGGATATCTACACCCGGGGCCATTCCGACCGGGTCAGCTATTACGCAACGCTGCTGGCCAATCGCCAGTTTGAAGACAAAGACCGCATCGAACTGGTGCGGCTGGCCGGTCTGTTTCATGATGTCGGCAAAATCGGCGTGCCGGATTCCATCTTATCCAAACCGGGCCGGCTGAACGATTCGGAAATGCAGGCGATCCGCCGCCATGCCGCCCTGGGCAGTGAAATTCTTTCTTCCATCCGCTTTTTCTCCGATATTGCCGGCATTGTCCGCTCTCATCATGAACGCTGGGACGGCAGGGGATATCCGGATGGACTGGCAGGTACGGCGATTCCGCTGGAATCCCGGATCATCGCGGTGGCGGACGCCTTTGACGCGATGACCTCGTTTCGCTCCTACCGTCAGCCGCTTTCCCTCGATCAGGCCCGTCAGGAACTGCTGAACAGCCGCGGCAGCCAGCTGGATGCCCAGCTGGTGGATGATTTTATTGAAATTCTGAACGACTATGACCAGATCCGTTCCCAGCTGGAATGGACATTTCACGAACTCTGAGAAAGGATGAACCCCATGAAACAAGTTCCGCTCAACCACGCCGACAGCTACGCGACCTTCCGTGAATATCTCGAAGGCCTTCGCACCCGCTTTGCCGACAGGGAAGCGCTGGTCAGCTACACGCCCAAAGGTCAGCGGCAAAGCCTGACCTTCCATCAGCTGCACCAGAAAGTGCAGGCGCTGAGCGAAATGTTCCGCGTCGCCCTGCCGGATGGCCACGCCGCCATCGTCAGCGAAAACAGTCCGGAATGGTTCATCCTGTATCTGGCGCTGATCATCAGCGGGCATACGGCCGTCTGCATCGATACCGAACAATCCGACGAGGTCATCGCCAGCATGATCGCGCAGGCCGACTGCACCTCGGTGTTTCTGTCGCCTTCCTACACGTCGGCCATCACGCTGATCCGTCAGAATCATCCCGGTGTACAACGGATCATTACGCTGGGCGAAGAGGGAGCCGACAGCCTGCCGGCACTGTTGCAAAGCGGTTTGCAGCTGGTACGCAGTCATCATGGACAATGGTCTTTTCCTGATCATGACGGCAGTTTTACCGCCTCGATCGTCTACACTTCCGGCACCACCAGTCTTTCCAAGCCGGTCATGCTTTCAGAAATCGGAATTCTGACCAACGCCGCCGATTCGATGCGGCTGGTCACTGTCGGCGATACCGTTTTTACCTCGCTGCCGTTTTATCATACCTACGGTCTGACCTGCTCGGTCATCAACATGCTGCTGCACGGCAGCACGGTCGGCATCAACGGATCGCTGAAAACGATGATGCGCGATCTGAAAGCGTTCGCCCCGCAGACGATGATGGCCGTGCCGCTGATCGTGGAAATGATGCATCAGAATATCTGGCGTGCCTTACGCAAACAGGGCAAGGAAGAAGCGGTACGCAAATACATCACGATGTTCAGGCTGGGCCGCAAGGTCGGACTGACGCTGCAGCCCAAATTCATTCAGACAATCCGGGAAGCCTTCGGCGGCAATCTGTCGACCATCATCTGCGGCGGCGCACATCTGGCGGAAACGATCGGCATGGAAATGGAAGCGTTTGGCTTCTGTGTGATTCAGGGGTATGGCATTACGGAATGTTCACCGCTGCTGGCAGTCAACCGCAATCATGACCGGCGTGTCAATACGGTCGGTCATGTGCTGCCCAGCTATGAGCTCAAGCTGCGGGATGGCGAAATCGTCGTCCGGGGAGTTTCCCTTATGCAGGGATATTACAAAAACGAGGTGCTGACAGCGCAGGCCTTTGACGACGGCTGGTTTATGACCGGCGATCTGGGCAGCCTGGACAAAAACGGCCATCTGACGATCACCGGCCGCAAGAAAAACCTGATCGTCTTCAAAAATGGCAAAAAGGTTTCTCCGGAAGAAATCGAAAGCTATCTCAGCACAATCCCGCTGATCCGGGAAGTCATGGCGTATGGAGTGGGAAGTTCTTCCAACGCCGACGATGTCCGGCTGGCCGTCATGATCTATCCGGATCCGGAACAGACCGCCAGCATGACTTCCTATGAAATTCTGGAACGGCTGCAAAGCGAGATCAACCGCATCAATCAGCAGCTGCCATCCTACAAGCAGATTCAGATGATCAAGCTGCGGGAAACGGAATTCGAAAAAACCGCCACCAAAAAAATCAAACGCAGCAGCGTACTGTAAACAGGAGGTATGGGCCATGCAGGAAAAAGTACTCGCCATCATCCGGGAAGTAACCGGTCAAAACGACATCACAGTGCAGACCGATCTCGTACGGGATCTGCAGCTGAATTCCTTTGACGTCGTCAACATCGTCGCCGCTTTTGAAGAAGAGTTCGATATCGAAGTCGAAACCCGGCAGCTGCGCCGAATCCGCACCGTTCAGGATATTCTCAACACGCTGGATGCCGCCGGATTTCATGAATAACAACATCTGCAGCTGGATCGCCTATTGCGGAAGCAGCCACAGCAGCGCCGCCTGTCTGAAGCTGGCTTTGCAGCGCTCCCAACAACAGCGGTGGATTCCCTTTGTTCCCCATCAGCTGTGCCGCACCGACCGGGGAAAACCGTTTTTCCATGATCTGCCGCAGCTGCATTTCAGCCTCTCCCATTGCCGTAAGGAATGGATCGGCCTGTTTGCCTTTGCGCCGGTCGGCATTGACATTGAAGCCCCCCGCAGCTGCCGCAGTCAGGCCATTGCCCGGCGTTTCTTTCATCCTGCCGAACAAGCCTGGCTGCAAACTCATCCCGATGATTTCTTTCGTCTGTGGTGTGCCAAGGAAAGCGTCGTCAAGCGCAGCGGACGCGGTATTGACGATCAGTTCGCGCAGTTTTCCGTCGTCAGCGATCAGGGACTGATCCTCTTTGACCACGCGATCCGGCTGATCGAGCTGACAACCCCCAAAAAAACGCCCGGCATGATGTGCCTGGGCGTGGATCAGCAGCCGCCTCAGCGCTGGCTGCTGCTGGACTGAAGCTGCTGCAGCGTAACCAGATCCGTTCCGGTCTGCGCGGCAAACGCTTCATCATGAGTAACGATCAGAATTCCCATTGATTCCTGCTTCGCCAGCAGGCGAATGATCCGGGAAACCTCCTGAGCCGACTGTTCATCCAGCGCGCTGGTGGGCTCATCAAAACAGAGAATCGCTGGCGACAGCATGCAGGCCCGGGCAATCGCCACCCGCTGCTGCTGACCGCCGGAAAGCGTTCGCGGATAGGCGCCGCTTTTTTCCTCGATATGCAGCCGGCTTAACAGAAGCCCGGCTTTTTTTTCGGCTTCTTCGCGGCTCATCCGCCTCAATCGCACCGGCGCTTCCGTCAGATTGCGCAGCACGGTCCAGTGCGGAAACAGATTCCAGTTCTGAAACACCAGACCGATTTTCTGACGGTAGGCGGCCGGACTGATCCAGCGGCCCCTGTCGCACAACACCGTATCGTCGATCGCAATCCGCCCCTTCTGTGCCAGCTCCAGTCCGCACAGACAGCGCAATAACGTCGTTTTGCCAGTACCGGAAGGTCCCATCAGCGCGACGATCTGCCCCGGCTGAACCTGCAGCGACACCTGATGAAGCACCGTGTTGCCGTCAAACGATTTTTCAACGCCTTCAGCAATCAGACTCATTCCGTACCCCTCCTGTCCCCTTGTCCAGATGACGTTCAATCCGCTTCATGATCAGCGCCATACCACCGCATAACGCCAGATAAATCGCGCCGACCGCCACAAACGGCAGCGCGGTTGCGTACGTGTTCACGGCAGCCCGCCCCGCTTTCAGCAAATCGGTCGCTCCCAGCACATAGATCAGCGAGGTGTCCTTGACCAGGTTCAGCACCTCGTTGCCGATGGAAGGCATCGCCGTTCTGAATGCCTGCGGCAAAAGAATCCGAAAATAAATCGCAGCGCGGGAAAATCCGAGCATCCGCCCGGCTTCCTGCTGTCCCGGATCCACAGCGCTCAGCGAACCGCGCAGAATTTCAAGAAAATAGGCGGTATAATTCAGCACAAACGCGATCAGAATCGAACTTTCCCGGCTCAGCGTCACTCCCAGATACGGCATGCCGAAAAAGACAAACATCAGCTGCAGCAACAGCGGCGTGCCCCGCATCAGCGTCACATACAGCTGAAACAGCCGCCGCACCGGTTTTCCGCCAAACTGCTGCAGCGCCTGCAACAGACAGGCCAGCGGCAGCGAGAGGATCAGTGTCGCAAAGAAGACCTGCAGCGTCACCAACGTTCCCTGCAGCAGGGAAGGCAGCACATTCAGCAGCATCGCTTATTCACCAAACCATTTCGCCTGCAGCGCCGCCACCGTGCCATCCTGTTCGCATTGCTCCATGGCCTCGTTAATCCGCTGCTGCAGCAGCTGGTCGCTTTTGCGCATGCCGATCCCGTATTCCTCGCTGCCAAAATCCTCATCCAGTACGTTGTACTGTTCGATTCCCCGCTGACTCATGACATACCGGGCCAGCACCTCGTCCACCACAATCGCATCCGAACGCCCCGCTTCCAGATCCATGAAGCAGTCGATGTTGGTATCAAATTCCACCGGCGCGCCGCCCTGCAGCGAAGCGCTCAGTGCCTCGTCTGCCATGACCGCTTCCAGCGCGCTGGATTCCTTCTGTACCGCCACAACCCTGCCGGCCAGATCCGAACGGGTACGGATATCGGAATCCGCCAGCGTAATGATCAGCTGCCGGTTCTGCAGATACGGCTCAGAAAAAGCTACCTGCTGACGGCGGGACTCGGTAATCGAATACCCGTTCCAGATCAGATCGATGTTGCCGGCATTGAGTTCCGTTTCCTTCATTGACCAGTCGATCGTCTGAAACCGCATTTCCACTCCCAGCTTTTCACCTACTGCCCGGGCCAGTTCAATATCATAGCCGGTCAGTTCGTTGTTTTCATCGCGAAACCCCATCGGCGCAAACGTATCGTCCACTCCGACAACCAGATATCCCCGCCCCAGCAGCGCATCACTTTCATCCTGCGCCGGCGCTTCCGCACTCTGACAGCCGCAGACCAGCAGCATCACGCCCAGCATGGCGCACAGTGTTTTCCATCTCTTCATTTTCATTTCTTCTCCTTTTTCCTTTTCTCTGATATAGCAGGAAATGAAACGAAAGCCATGAAAGGAACCGACAATCCCGGTATGGATCATCAAAAAAGCCCCCTCGTCCCGCATAAGGACGAGAGGGCTGATCCCTTCGTGGTTCCACCTTAATTCACCCATGCCTCACGACATGAGCCTCTTCGAGTACAAAACTACTATACTCTAGTACGATAACGGGTACAGGTCCCGGTCCAGCCTACTGTGATTTCGGTGAACGGCTCCAAGATGTGTTCGGCCTTCAGTTCAGATCCCTTTTCACCCTGACGGAGACTCTCTGCGCTGTTCCTCAGACGTACTTCTTCTTTTCATCGCTTGTTATATCAATGTCTGTATCATAAACCCGGACTTGAAAACTGTCAATGCCTTTTTCATGAAAAAATGCAACACGATCAGTCCGGCGATTTCAGAACTGTTCACGGGCGTCAAGGGCATCAATCACCTTTTCAAACTGTTTCCGTTTGATCTGAATGCGGTTGCCGTTCATCAGCACCCATCCGGCGGTCAGATTCTCCTCTGCCAGCCTGCGCAGTTTGTTTTCTCCGATACGAAAATACTGGGCCGCTTCCTCAATGGTCAGCGTGTATTTCTCCCAGATCGGCACGTCCGCTCTCTTCAATCCATCACCTCCTCTTTCCAACAGCGTCCCCCAGATCCGCTTTCCAACGATACAGGACATACGGAAAGCGCCCGGTCAGGCAGGAACTGTTGTTATCCTGATGGATCCGTCCTCTGTTTTTGTACACAAAACAGGAAATCGCAATCGGAAGCGGGACCGGCAACGCCGCTGCCTCTTTGTCCCCTTATCCTGTCGTCTTCTGCGCTGCTGCTCAATCCAGCCGTGTGCGCAGCAGCGACAGATCCATCTGAATTCCGGTCTGCAGAACGCTTTCATCAAAATTGAAACGGCAGTTGTGCAGCGGAATGCCGCTTCCGGTACCCAGGAAAAGAAACACTCCCGGAATTTTACGCTGATAAAAGGCAAAGTCCTCGGCGATCATCTGAGGCTGATCCAGAATCTGCAGCTGCGGCAGAAGCTGGCGTACCTGAGCGAAAAGCGCCGCGTCATTGATTACCGGCGGATAGCCTTCGGTATAATCAAACTGTATCGTACAGCCGCTTTCCTGTTCTATATCGCGCATGATGGATTGCGAACGCTGCACCATCGTGTGAAACAGCTCGTCCTGAAAACAGCGGTAAGATCCCTGCAGTTCGCAGCTCTGCGGCAGAATGTTGCGCACCGTCCCGCCATGGAACATACCGAACTTCACAATTCGCAGCTGGTCGGGATCCAGCGAACGTTCCATCTCGTACAGCCGGGTTACAAGCTGCGCCGCGGCGCCGATGCAGTCGTTGCCGTTTTCCGGCTGAGCGCAGTGCGTGCTTTGACCGCGGACGGTGATCGTCACTTCGCTGGCCCGGGCCATCAGCTCGCCTGGACGGCTGACGATCTGATGCATCGGCATCATCGGCTGCAGATGCGTTCCATAAATCGCCCGGACGTTGTATTTTTCAAAAATGCCGCTTTCACAGACAAAGCGCGCGCCGCCGACGGTTTCCTCAGAAGGCTGAAACACAAGCAGAACGTTGTGATCCAGCTGACTCAGATCCATCTGATCCAGCTCCTGCGCCAACCCCAGCAGCATCGCCATATGACCATCATGACCGCAGGCATGCATTTGCCCCGGATGCGTGGAGGCAAAATCCAGACCGGTTTCCTCGCTGACCGGCAAAGCGTCCATATCGGCGCGAAAGGCCAACGTTTTTGATTTCCCGGCGTCAAAAAAAGCGCAGACACCGGTTTCCAGCACTTCCTCAATTTCGCATTTCAATCCTTTCAGCACCTCTAAAAGATACGCCTTGGTTTTCCACTCCCTGAAGCTGATTTCGGGAATCCGGTGCAGATCCCGTCTGAACTGCGTTGCATGATTCATGTTTCCCACTCCTTTTTGTGTCTGATTTCATTGTAACCGCCGCTTGGGAAAGGTCAAGGAAAACGCGCAGAACAGACAGAATTTGTTATAATGATGATCGGAGAGTGATACGATGCTGGAAATTACCAATCTGTTCTGTCCGCTGGACCATCCGCAATCCCGGCTGGACGAGCTGATCGTCAGAAAACTGAAAATATCCCCTTCGCAGCTGATCCGCTGGACCATCGTCCGAAAGTCGCTGGATGCCCGCCGTCAGCCGCATTTTGTCTACGCCGTGCAGGTCCAGGTACAGGATCAGCGGCGGGTGCTGGCCCGCCGCATTCCCGGAGTCAGAGCGATAGAACCGCCGCCGGTTTACCAGCTGCCGCGTCCTGCCCGCTTGCCGGATACCCGTCCGATCGTCGTCGGCGCCGGTCCCTGCGGCCTGTTTGCTGCTCTGGCACTGGCGGAGGTTGGACTGTGTCCGATTGTGCTGGAGCGGGGCGCGCCGGTAGAACAGCGGGTAGAACAGGTCGAGCGATACTGGCAAAGCGGTATTCCGGATCCGGAAAGCAACGTGCAGTTTGGCGAGGGCGGAGCGGGAACGTTCTCCGACGGCAAGCTGACGACCCGCGTCCGTGATCCGCGGATTCACAAAGTCAATCAGGAGCTGATCGAAGCCGGCGCGCCAGAAGAAATCGCGACGCTTGCCCATCCGCATATCGGAACGGATCAGCTGCGTTCCATCGTACGGCGGCTGCGTGAAAAGATCATCGCCCTGGGCGGCGAAGTGCATTTCCATACCCGCATGGATCATCTGTTGCTGGATCAGGGCCGCATCTGTGGCGTCAGCACCAGCCGCGGAGAATGGACCGGAAAGGCGGTTGTGCTGGCGCTGGGCCACAGCGCCCGCGATACCTTTGAGGCCCTGTTGCAGCAAAACGTATTTCTGGAAGCGAAGGATTTCGCCGTCGGCGTACGGGTGGAACATCTTCAGCAGCACATCGACCAGGCGCAATACGGATCCTTTGCCGGCGATCCACGCCTGAAACCGGCCGAATACCGCCTGACTTTCCAAAGCGCCAACGGCCGGGGCGTCTATACCTTCTGCATGTGTCCGGGCGGACAGGTGGTCGCCAGTGCCAGCGATAGAGAAAGCATCGTCACCAACGGGATGAGCGTGTACGCCCGCGATGGTCTTAACGCCAACAGCGCCGTTCTTGTCCAGGTGCGCCGCAGCGATTTCGGAAACGGACCGCTGGATGGAATCCGCTATCAGAAAAATCTGGAACACCAGGCCTGGATTCTTGGCGGACGAAAAGGATTTGCCCCCTGCCAGCGGGTTGACGACTACCTGCGCGGCATGCCATCCACAAGCTGGGGTGAAGTGGTTCCCAGCTATCGTCCCGGCGTGACAATGACCGATCTGAATCCGCTGTTTGAGGCTGCGATCAACGATTCCCTGAAACAGGCGCTGCAGGATTTTGACCGTCGGATTCCCGGCTTCGCCTCCTCGCAGGCGTTGATGACCGCCGTTGAAACGCGATCTTCCTGCCCGCTGCGCATCACCCGTGATCCTCAAACGCTGCAAAGCCTCAGCACCGCCGGGTTGTATCCGGCTGGTGAGGGAGCGGGATATGCCGGCGGAATCATGTCGGCCGCCATCGACGGTTTGCGGGTTGGCGAACAGCTGATCTGCGATCTTGGAATAAAGGAGGAAGATGATGAACAGGGATTATGACCGGCTGTTACAGACCGCGACGCATGCCGGTAAGCTGCTGTTGGAAAGCGGCGCGGAAATCGTACGGGTTGAAGATACGATCTGCCGCATCTGCGAAGCCTACGATGCCCAGGAGGCCAGCAGCATCGTGATGCCGACCGCGATTTTTGTTACGCTGGTCGCTGAAGGACGTTCCGTCAGCAAAGTCGTACGGATCAAATCGCGGGGACTGGATATCAGCCGGATCGATCAGATCAATTCGCTCTCGCGCCAGAGCCGGCAGCTGACGCTGGACGAATTTGAACAGCGGCTGAACGCGATCGAACAGAAACCGCCCTATTCCCCACTCGCCAATATCCTGGCCGGCGTACTGGCAGCCAGCGGCTTTACGCTGTTTTTTGGCGGAAAAGCGCAGGATGCGCTGTGCGCCTGTCTGATCGGCGCCCTGATTCAGCGGGTATCCGCCGCGCTGGAAAAGAAAAAGTTTCCTGCCTTTTTTTCCATCAGTCTGTGCTCCGCCATGACGGCGGCGCTGGCCATCGCCATGAATGAAACAGGACTGGCCGTCAACCGCGACGCGCTGATCATCGGTTCTTTGATGCTGCTGGTGCCGGGGCTGGCGATCACCAACGCCGTGCGCGACAGCCTGGCAGGCGATCTGATTTCCGGGATGAGCCGGGCAATGGAAGCGATGATGATCGCCATTGCCGTAGCGTTGGGCCCAGGGCTGGTCATGAGCCTGTGGATGATGATCGGAGGGCTGCCGTTATGATACTCAAGCTGGCGGCCATTTTTCTGGCCGAACTGGGCTTTGGCATCATCTTCAACATTCATTCCCGCAAACTGCTGGCCGCCGCCGCGACCGGAACGCTGGGAATTCTGATCTACGAGCTGACCCTGAACCGCTGCGGTGAAATCGCCGCCATGTTTTTCGCCGCCTGCGTCATCTGCGCCAGCAGCGAGATGCTCGCCCGCAAGATGAAAACCCCGGTCACCACGTTTCTGATCTGCGCGCTGATTCCTTTGGTTCCCGGCGGCGGCATGTATTACACAATGCTGGAAATCATCCGGGGAAGCACCATGAGCGCGCTGCAGATCGGACTGCATACGCTGGGCTGCGCCGGCGCGCTGGCACTGGGAGTCGCGCTGACCAGCGCCCTGTTTCCGATCTTTCATCGCCGTTCAAGATAATCTGTCTTGTTCACAGGCTGTTCACAATGTTTTTCTATAATATAGCGTTAAGGCAGAAAGAAGGGAAAAATCATGTCGTTTTTTCAGGAAGATCACGACAGAGAGATAAAAAAAGAACTGAAACGCATGCGCAGAACGCTGATTTTCGGTCTGGCCGGCTGTGCCGTCCTCAGCGGCGGCATCGGTTTTCTGGCAGGAACGCTGGCAGCCGGACAAAGCCGTCCCAGCGTTGTCATTCAGAATGTAGAAAGAGAACAGCCAACGACCGAAAACATGCCGGCCGTCTCAATCAACATCCCACAGATTGCCGCTCAGACCGAAAACAGCGTTGTGGAAATCCGCACTGAATCGGTGACCAACAGCCTGTTTCTCAGACAGTTTGTAACCGAGGGCGCCGGCAGCGGCGTCATCCTGTCTGAAGACGGCTACATCGTCACCAACAATCACGTCATTGAAGGAGCCAGCACGATCACCGTTACGCTGCATGACGGTTCCAGTTATCCGGCGCAGCTGATCGCCACCGATTCGCAGATGGATATCGGCGTGATCAAAATTGAAGCGCAGGGACTGCAGGCCGCGGTGCTGGGTGACAGCGACAGTCTGCAGGTCGGAGATCCGGTCATCGCGGTCGGCAACCCGTTAGGCCAGCTGGGCGGAACGGTCACGGACGGCATCATCAGCGCGCTGGATCGGCAGATCGTTCTCGATAATGAACAGCGTGTGCTGTTGCAGACCAACGCCGCCATCAACCCGGGCAATTCCGGAGGCGGACTGTTCAACCATCAGGGAGAGCTGATCGGCATCGTGGTCGCCAAATCCGCCGGCGAAGACATTGAAGGACTGGGATTCGCCATTCCGATCAACGACGCCAAGCCGGTCATTGAAGATCTGATTTCCCAGGGCTATGTCGGCGGACGCGTTTCGCTGGGAGTGACCGTTCTCGATCTGAACACACCGCAGCTGGCCGCTCAGTACGGCTTCAGCGCACCGGGCGTCTACATTGCGGAAATTGCCGAAAACTCCAGCGCCGAAGAAGGCGGATTGCAGGTAGGCGATTGTTTCGTTGCCATCAACGGTACGGTAATCGAAACGACCTCCGATATCACCTCTATTCTGAACGAAAGCTCGGTTGGCGATGAATTGCAGATTCAGATCAATCGAGACGGACAGCTTGTCGATATATCCGTAACGCTGAAAGAGAAAACACAATAACCCCAAGCCAGGGCTTCTGATCACCATCAGAAGCCTTTTTTGTTGCCTTGGTTTCGCCTTGTTTCCGTCTGATGAAAAAATCCGGAAACGGTTTTCCCGTTTCCGGATCCAGTTGTGATTTCGGTTCAGTCGTCGTCGCTGAGGTTGGCTTCCCGGATCACTTTTTCAGCTACCGGCTGCGGCGCCGGTTCATAACGGTCAAATTCGATGACAAAGGATCCCCGGCCCTGCGTCATGGAACGCAGTTCTGTCGCGTATTTCTGCATCTCCGCCATCGGCACTTCCGCCGTGATCTTCTGTTCCTTCTCATCTACCAGATCCATGCCCAGAATAATCCCGCGCCGTTTGTTGAAATCACCGATGATCGTTCCGGTATACTCTTCCGGAATCAATACTTCGACCTTGCCGATCGGTTCCAGCAAAATCGGTTTGGCTTTCGGCATACCGGCTTTGTAGGCCAGACGGGCCGCCGCCTTGAACGCGATTTCCTTGGAATCCACTTCATGATAGGAACCATCGGTCAGCGTCGCCTTGACGCCGACAACCTTGTATCCGGCCAGAACGCCTTTTTCCATGCATTCCCGAAGTCCGGCTTCCACCGCCGGGAAGTACTGTTTCGGCACGGCGCCGCCAAAGACGGTTTCCTCAAACACCATCTCCTCGCTGTCGCACGGCTCAAATTTAATGAAGCAGTGTCCGTACTGACCGGCGCCGCCGGATTGTTTCTTGTGTTTACCTTCCGCCGTGACCGTACCGCGAATCGTTTCCCGATACTGAACCTTCGGCTCGCTCGTTTCAATTTCCACCTTGTATTTGGATTTCAGCTTGCTCAAAATGACGTCGATATGCTGAACTCCCATGCCATACAGCACCGTTTCATGCGTTTCCGTGTTCTTATCCAGCCGAATGGACGGATCTTCCTCGCACATCCGCTGCAGCGCAAAGCTCATCTTGTCCTCATCCGCCTTGGTTTTCGGCCAGATTGCCACTCCCAGCATCGGTCTTGGGAATTCGATTGGCGGATAGACCACCGGTTTGGCGCGGGTCGCCAGCGTATCGTTGGTATCGGTAGACTGCAGTTTGACAACCGCGCCGATATCGCCGGTAAACAGCTTGCCGACCGCAATCTGATGCTTGCCCTTGACAATATAAATCTGATTGAGTTTCTCCATCTTGTCTTTCTGTACATTCAGCACCTGGGCATCTGTACTCATGACGCCGGTCAGCACCTTCAACAGTGAGATCTTGCCGACAAACGGGTCGACGATGGTCTTGAACACCTGAGCGCTGAACGCTTCCTGTTCGTTGGTTTCCATCATCACCGGATTGCCTTGCGGATCCTGTGCCTCGATCAGCCCTTTTTCCGCGTAGGTCGGGAAATACTCACGAATCAGATCCAGCAGTCGTTCAATCCCGGTGCACTGCACGGCGCTGCCGCAGTAAACCGGACGGATATCGCCGTTGCGCACTCCGATCCGCAATCCCTTGGCCACCTCGTTCTCATCAAAGCTTTCACCGCTGAAAAACTTCTCCATCAGATCGTCATCCGTCATCGCAATCGCTTCGGCAATCTGACTGTAATACTCTTCCACGATATCGCTCAGCGCCGGCGGCACTTCCTTCGGTGTAGTCCGGTCATCGTAATACCAGGCTTTCCGGCGCAGGATATTGACCGAACCGACCACCTTGTCGCCTTCCATGATCGGGACCTCAAACGGAATGACCGTCTTGCCGAAATGATCGCGCAGATCCTGATACGTCTTATCAAAGGAAGCGTGTTCCTCGTCGATCTTATTGATGAAGAAAATCGTCGGCAGATGACGGCGGGTTATTGTTTTCCACGCCTTTTCCGTTCCCGATTCCACCCCATCTTTGGCTCCTACCACGATCAGCGCGTTGTCGCCGACCGCAATTCCGGCCTGCGCTTCGCCTTCGTAATCAAGATAACCCGGCGTATCGATAAAATTGATCTTGCATTCCTTCCATTCCACCGGCGCAATCGATGTATAAATCGATAATCCGCGGCGGATTTCCTCAGCGTCATTGTCCATGACGCTGGTTCCCTCACTCGTTTTGCCGAGCCGGTCTGTAGCCTTGGTAAAATACAGGGCCGCTTCCACGACGCTGGACTTGCCGCTGCCGCTGTGGCCCATCAGCACAATGTTGCGGACTTCACTTGCCAGATAGTCTCTCATTTCGATGCGCCCTCCTGCTTCAGATGATCCTTCAGTTCAGCAAAGCAGTGTTCACGCACATAATGAATCGCCAGATTGCCCTGGAAATCCTTGATGTTCTTGTCTGCACCGTGATCCAGCAGATACAGCACCAGATCCACATAACCGCCATAGCTGGCCCGCATCAGCGCCGTACAGCCGTTGTTGTCCTGCATATTGATATCCGCGCCGTGATCCAGAAGGAATTTGATCACGTCAACCTTGCAGGCCAGCACCGCTTCCATCAGCGCAGTCCGCCCCTTGCTGTCGCGGGCATTGACATTGGCGCCCTTTTCCACCAGATATTCCACAACCGGCATCTGTCCCAGAAAGGCAGCCCGCATCAGAGAGGTCCGACCGTTGTTATCATGAGAATTGACGTCGGAATTGGCCTCCACCAGCATCTTCACAATCCCCAGATGCCCTTTTTTAGCCGCTCCCATCAGCGCCGTCTTATTGTTCATATCGCGGGCTCTGACGTTAGCGCCGTTATCCAGCAGAAAGCGGACGATGTCTTCATAGCCGCGTTTGGCGCTGCGCATCAGCGCCGTTCTGCCATCACCATTGGCGATATTGACATCCGCGCCCTTGGACACCATCGCGCAGACCTTGGCAAAATCACCGGCCGCCGCCGCATCCCAGAATTCCTTGTTCGTTTGATCCATAATCCATTCCTCCTCCTGTTATTTCTCAAACTTTTTGAAAAAAAAGATGGACAGTCGAATCCATCTTAAAAACACCTTTCTTGTTCAGACAGAACCCCGCTGAAAACATGATCAGCCTGTCCTTTCTCTCTGCCCGGATTGACTAAAACTCCATGCTTTCTGCGAACCATGATCTCCACTCCGTTTCAGTTCCATCTCTGTATCTTAATTGTAACCGATTTCATTGGGAGTTCAAGTCCTTTCCCCGGAAATTCTATGAAAATTCATGTTTTTATTTTCTCTTTTTGTAACTTTTTTCATTCATTCTTCCGAGCTGCCTTTCCCTCGCTGAAACCGCTCCCGGCCCACTCTTCCCTTTCTGTTTGAACGTGATACAATGAAGGCAAGGAAGACAGGAAGAGGAGGATATGATGGAAGCCTGGAAACAATACTTCAACGTCATGAACGACGTCGTCGCCCGGGTCATGGACAGCCAGGGAGACAACATCATGAAAGCGGCCGAACTGTGCGCGAAAGTCTGCCGCAACGGCGGGCTGATCTACGGTCTGGGCGCCGGCCATTCCCATCTTGTGACGGAAGACGCTTTCTGGCGCGCTGCGACGCTGGCCAACTACGCTGCGCTGTTAGAGCCCAGCGTCACCGGTACTTTTGAAATTACCAAAAGTTACATGATGGAAAATACCTATGAAGTCGGCCGTCATATCGTCGATTATCACCGCGTCAGTCCCAACGACTGCATGATCATCGTTTCCAATTCCGGCAACAACATCGTCCCGGTTGATGCCGCGCTGCGTGCTCAGGAAAAAGGAATTCCGACCATCGCGATCACCGCCGTTGAATACAGCGACTATCTCACCACCAAACACAAAAGCGGCAAAAAACTGAAAGATGTCTGCGATATCGTACTGGATAACTGTTCGCTGATCGGCGATGCGGCAGTGGCCATCGATCATTTTCCGATGAAAATCGGCTCCACCTCCACCATTCCGGCCATCTATCTGCAAAACGCCGTGCTGACGCAGACGGTGGAACTGCTGGTACAGCAGGGTTTCGATCCGGATGTATTCTTCAACGGTCATATTGCCTACATGGACGCGGCAGCAGCCGAACACAACGACCGGCTGGTTGATAAGTACTTCTACCGCATCCGCAATCTCTGATTCAACCGCATCTGAAAACAGGCTTCCCCATCAGGAAACAAAACCTGAAGGAGAAGCCTGTTTTTTTAGTAACAAAAATGTCTACACTTCCCAATGAAATGTAGACATCCTCTGCCCTCATTTTTCGATTATAGCCCTTGTTTTATCCTGATAAGGAAAAGAAGCTTACTGATCGCAAGCCTGGCGGAACTGACGGATCCGCTGCGGATCCAGCAGATTGGCCGCCTTGCCTTCAATCCGCGCCGCGCTGGAAATGTGAACGTCCGTCGCTCCGATCTGCGCCAGCAGCGGCAGTGTTTCCAGCTGAATACCGCCGGCAAACGTCGTCTGCAGACCCAGCGACAGCGCGTAATTCATCATCTGCTGCAAACGCGGCAGTTCCTGATCGATTCGTTTGGCCTGATAGTTGCTCAGAACCCGTTTGATCTGCGGATAACGGGCCAGCGTTCGTAATGCCGCCATCTGATCCGCCGTCTGATCCAGCGCTTTATGGAAGACAACCGGCGTATCGCCGCAGGCTTCCAATAACCGCTGCAGATGTTCCTCGTCAATCGTCCGGTCTTCCTTCAGGCATCCCAGCACAAAATGATCCGCCATCCCCTTCAGGTTCTGAATGTCGGCGATCATCTCTTCGATATCATGTTCCGAATAGACAAAGCCATGGTTATGCGGCCGGATCATGCAATAGGCCGCCACGCCGGCATGCTGCCAGATTCCTTTCAGTGAACCGTAGGTGGGCGTCAGCGCGCCTTCGGTGATGCCGCTGACCAGTTCAACCCGATCCGCTCCCGCTTCTTTCGCCAGCAGTGTTTCATCCAGTGTGGTCGTCACAATTTCCAGTTTCATCGTTTCTGTTCCGTCCTTTCCTTTTCTGCTTTCATTGTAGCGCTTTTTATTCATTATTCAATACGGAACAGTGAATTTTTAATCCACCCCCGGAACCATCCGCACCGTACTCATCAATGCCTGCCATGTCTGGGCCCCGATGACGCCATCTACCTTCAGCTGCCGATCACACTGAAACGCACAGACTGCCCGTTTCAGCGGTTCATCAAACATGCCATGGATCTGCGGTATTTCATATCCCAGCGCCCACAGCACATCCTGGGCCACGCACACTTCCGTCAGAATCGAACCTTTGCGAATCTGGGCGAACGGGACAAAATCACTGCACATTTCATTGCGCTGATGAACATGCAGCTGGTTGGGATTCTGATCCAGTCCGGATACATAGTCAAACAAACCGGTATCTTCAATCATCGTCGCCAGCCGCTGCAAACCGGCCCCGGACAAATTGGAACCAAAACTGAGCGCGGTTCCCAGCATATGCGTCATGATCATCGGCTGCGCGCCGGACCAGCCTCGTTCAAAAGCACGCGAGAGTTTCAGTCGGGCTGGCGAGCGGGCCGCCAGCTGATCGACCGCGTGCAGAAAACGACGGGTTGACCAGACCAGAGTCCGGCTTTGCGAACCCTGACGGAACATGCCGACGGTCAGATGTCCGCAGCGCGTATACGGCATATCCTCGCCGCAATCCCGCTGCCATGTTTCCATAGTCTGCGTCTGATCGTTATAAACCAGAATTCTCATTATTTTCACCTCCACTTCCACATTATGCCGTCTTTCCTCACCCATCAAGGCCATTGACCAGCGCTGAAGAGCTGGGCGCAATCCTGTCTGCCGGCTTACGATTGCCATACCCTGATAATGAAAGGAGGTGACATCTGATGGCGTATGTCATTCAAAGAGGCTACAGCGGTCTGGCAGTGAAAAAAATGCAGGAATACCTGAATGCTTTGCGGACTCTCTATCCGGAACTTCCGCTGCTGCAGGAAGACGGCTATTATGGAACCGAAATGGAAGAAGCGGTCAGAATCTTCCAGGCCCAGACCGGGCTGAATGTCGATGGAATCATCGGTTCAATGACCTGGGACAAAATTATCTGCAAATACAAAACGCTGGACGATCCGCAGCCGGAACCGGTGGAATGTCCGCCGCTGGAATACGGCGATACCGGCCTGGACGTTCAGAAAATGCAATGTTATCTGAATCAGCTGACCCTTCCGGAAACGCCGATTGCCACCGACGGCGTGTTCGGCGCCCAGATGGAAGCCAAGGTCATTACTTTCCAGAATGTCCATGGGCTGGTTCCGGATGGCAAAATCGGCGAGCTGACCTGGGATAAGATTATCGCGCTGATCTGAAGCCGCGTTCTGTCTGATCGTCAAAAAAAGCCACCGTCACGTGGCTTTTTCCTTATGCGTAATTCTTTACTGCAGCTGTTCGCTGATGCTTTCCGCCGCGATCTTGCCAGAAGTTGCGCTCCAGCTCAGATATGCGCTGGAAGCGTCGCCCTGCACATTGCCGACCACTTCCCCGGCGGCATACAGTCCTGCGATCGCCTCGTCCTGTTCGTTCAGAACCTGACAGTGGGTGTTGATATCCAACCCTCCCAGCGTCGTCGCAAAACGCAGATTCTGCTTCACGATGTACACCGGACCATCCGTATCGAACGCAGCGACAACCTGACGGCCAAATTCATCTTCTCCCTTGGCAACCCCCTGATTGTAGTTTTCAATCGTCTGAGCCAGCTGCCCGGCGTCGATTCCGGCCTGTTCGGCAGCTTCCTGCAGCGTTTCACCGCGGACAAAAACCGTTGTGCCCGTTCCCTTTTCATCGATCCACTGCTGCGCTTCCGCTTCCGAGAACAGATGCTTTTCGATCGCCGTGCTGTAGAAAATATCGTAAGCGGCCTGATCCATGACCGTATACATCGCCCAGTCGTTCTGCTGCTTGTAGATGCTGACCAGCTCTTCCTCACTGCTGGTTTCATCGATCAGCCGCTGACCGGCGTCGTTGACCAGAATGCCGGCGGAAGCTTTCCACATCGCGTTGTTGGCTGGCTGCGTATACTTGCCGATGCCCTCGCCGGTTTCCAGCCCGTTCGGCTTGACGCCAACATATTGCAGATTGGTGACCTTGGCGCCGATATCCCGGGCCATCGTCATGCCTTCGCCATTGGAGCTGATCGGACCGTAATAGATCACCCGGCCGACATCCGCCTCATCCATCAGCTGCGAGTTGTTGCCGTATCCGCCGGTAGCCAGCAGAACAGCCTGTGCCTGAATCGTGTAGTGATTGCCGTCGGTATCTTCCGCCAGAACGCCTCTTACCGCGCCGTTGTCCACGATCAGCTCTGTGGCCCGGGTATTCAGCTGGATCTCAATGCCCCGCTGTTGTGCCGCCTCTGCCAGTGTCTGCATCATGCCGGCACCGCCGCCCACCGCGGTAAAATCGCGGTTGATCGTCGTCTCGCTTGGCTGCGGCGTGTTGAACTGAACGCCGATGTCATCGATCAGCCAGTCAACTGTCGGCGCCGCGTTTTCCGCATGCAGCCGGGTCAGTTCCACATCATTGATGTGATGGCCCTTTTCCAGCAGTTCCTCCATCATCAGCTCCGGCGTATCTTCAATTCCCGCCTGCTGCTGATAACGGGATCCTGCCGCCAGGAATCCGCCGCCGCAGGTCGCCGAAGCACCACCGGTATACGCCATCTTTTCCAATACCAGAATGTTATCCTGACCGCTTTCCTGTAACCGCAACGCTGCGCTCAGCCCTGCAGCCCCGGCTCCGACAATGACAACATCCTTCTGCAGCTGAATTTCCTCCCCGCTTTTCGCTGCGGTTTCCTTCTCAAACTGCGTCAGATCCGCGCCTGCCTGCTGCAGACAGTCCTTCACCGCCGTGAGAATGGCGTCGGAAGTGATTGTCGCACCGGCAATGCCATCCAGCGCGATGCTCTGTGTTTCAACAATCTGCCCTGGCAGCTGTTCAATCGCAATACCGCCGACACCTGGCGTTTCCGTGTTGTCGCCTACCTCGACCGAAACGATTTTTTCACTGTCCACCGTCACGGAAACCGATACTTTTCCGCCATAGCCATCTGCCGTGGCCGTATAGGTTCCCGCCTTCATCGATCCCGTTTCCGGCTGAGACTGAGTCGTGCTGCAGCCGCTGGTCATCAACAAAGCGGCCATCAGTATCATCAACCATTTTTTCATCTTCACTTTTCCTCCTGCTGACTATTAAAAACCCGGCAGCCGCTGTTGAGTCAAGCAAAAAGAACTTTTTTTCACAAAAAGGAAATGATACCATTCCTCCAGGTTTATTTCTTCCCCCAGATAATCCATAATCGCCGAATTTCAATCCCAAAACAAAAGAGCTTCTTGCGAAGCTCCCTGCCTGAATCCGCTCAGCGGCGGGCCAGATATTCCTGAATGTTGCCGGTTTTGTAGATCAGATTCTGCTGATCGTCCACAACAACCAGCGTCGGCGCCTGCAGCACCGCATACCGCTGACTCAGCTCCCTCTGCTGCTGAGCGTCGATCAGCTCATAGGCAACGCCGGCTTTTTCCAGCATCTTGCCGGCAATCTTGCAGTTTGGACAGGTACTGGTCGTAAACAGCAGTACTTTTCCGCCCTCTTTCAGCGACCCTTCCCCCTGCTGCATCGGCTGTCTGGAAGTTCCGCTTTCTTTCAGCGCCTCACGGCCTTTCAGCACTGAATGACCGATATCGTAAACTTTTCTTTCCTTATACTCCTGAATCTTGCCTTCATTCCAGTTCTGCACCGGGCGGTAATACCCGGTAATCCGGCTGTACACCTCGGCCGGTTTGCCGCAATACGGACAGGTGAACTGTTCGCCGCTGAGATATCCGTGATCCTTGCAGACCGAATAAGTCGGCGAAAGCGTGTAATACGGCAGTTTGTAGTTGGACGCAATCTTTCTGACCAGAGAAGCCGCCGCTTTCCAGTCCGGCAGCTTTTCTCCCAAAAAGGCATGGAATACCGTACCGGAAGTGTACAGCGTCTGCAGTTCGTCCTGAATGTCCAGCGCTTCAAAAATATCCTCGGTATAGCCAACCGGCAGATGAGAACTGTTGGTATAATACGGCGTTCCGTCTTGCGAGGCGGTAATGATATCCGGATACTGCTGACGATCGTGCTTGGCCAGACGGTAGGTGGTCGATTCCGCCGGCGTCGCTTCCAGATTGTACAGATCGCCATACTCTTCCTGATAAATGACCAGCCGCTGCCGCATATGATTCAGCACTTCCTTGGCAAACTCCTGCGTTTCCGGATGCGTCAGATCTTTTCTCAGCCAGCAGGCGTTGAGACCGACCTCATTCATGCCGATCAGACCAATCGTTGAAAAATGATTGTCAAACGAGCCAAGATAACGCTTGGTATACGGATACAGCCCCTCGTCCAGCAGCTTGGTGATGATTTCCCGCTTCACCTTCAGCGAACGGGCGGCAATGTCCATCATCCGATCCAGGCGGGCAAAGAAATCATCGCGATCTTTGGCCAGATAGGCGATACGCGGCAGATTGATGGTAACGACGCCGATCGACCCGGTGCTTTCCCCGCTGCCGAAGAAACCGCCCGATTTGCGGCGCAGCTCGCGCAGATCCAGCCGCAGCCGACAGCACATGCTGCGGACATCGCTCGGTTCCATATCGCTGTTGACATAGTTGGAGAAATACGGCGTTCCGTATTTGGAAGTCATCTCAAACAGCAGCCGGTTGTTTTCCGTATCCGACCAGTCGAAATCCCGGGTAATCGAATACGTCGGAATCGGGTACTGGAACCCGCGGCCGTTGGCATCTCCCTCCAGCATGACCTCGATGAACGCCTTGTTGACCATGTCCATTTCCTTCTTGCAGTCGCCATAAGTGAAATCCTGCGGCTGTCCGCCGATGATCGCCGGCTGATCCGCCAGATCCTTCGGCACTACCCAATCCAGCGTGATGTTGGAAAACGGCGCCTGGGTTCCCCAGCGGCTTGGCGTATTGACGCCATAAACAAAGGATTCAATGCATTTTTTTACTTCATCGTAACTCAGATGATCCGCTCTGACAAACGGCGCCAGATACGTGTCAAAGGAAGAGAAAGCCTGCGCTCCGGCCCATTCGTTCTGCATGATCCCCAGAAAGTTCACCATCTGATTGCACAGAGAGGCCAGATGCTTGGCCGGTTTGGATGTGATCTTGCCCGTGACCCCGCCCAGGCCCTCGACAATCAGCTGCTTCAGCGACCAGCCTGCGCAATACCCGGTCAGCATGGACAGATCGTGCAGATGCAGATCCCCGTTGCGATGCGCATTGGCAATCTCCTCATCATAGATTTCCGAAAGCCAGTAATTGGCTGTGATCGCTCCGCTGTTGTTGAGAATCAGACCGCCTACCGAATACGTCACCGTCGAATTTTCCTTTACCCGCCAGTCCGTCGCCTGAACATAACTGTTGACCAGCTCCTTGTAGTCCAGGATCGTCGACTTCATGTTTCTGATTTTCTCCCGCTGTTTCCGATACAGAATGTAAGCCTTGGCCACATCCCCATAGCCGGACTGGATCAAAATCGACTCCACGCTGTCCTGAATGTCTTCCACCTGAATCAGACCGTCTTTGATCTTGTCTTCAAAATCGGCCGTGACTCTCAATGCCAGCATGTCGATCACCGTCGGGTGCGTCTGTTTCTGCTGCGCCTCAAAAGCCTTGGTGATGGCGGTCGTAATTTTACTGATGTCGAATTCGGTAATCTTTCCATCCCGTTTTACTACTCTGTACATACCTTTCTCCCTTTCTCTTCAGCAGCCCCGGATCTCCGTATTGGCAACCCAGGGAAGCAGAATCTCTCTGAACCGTTCCATTTCTTGACGGCTGTATCCTTGCAATCCCGGACAGATCACCCGCTCACTGTCCACAAACTGCTGCAGAACAAGTTTGCGGGCGCCCTGCACCCATTGTCCGATGCGTTCGATATCGCGTTCATCATGCAGCTGCCGAACGACTGTCGTTCTGAACTCATAGGGAACTTGATCTTCCATCAGAATCTGAACGCTCTGTTCTATCCGCGCGCATTCCAGCGCCGATACTCCTGCCGTTTCACCATACCGTTCGCGGCAGTTTTTCAGGTCCATGGCCACATAATCCACCAGACCTTCATCGATCAGCTGCTTCAGCTTATCCGGAAAACTGCCGTTGGTATCCAGCTTCACCGGATATCCCAGCTTTCGGATCTGGCGCAGCAGTTCATCCAGCCCCGGATGAATCAGAGGTTCCCCGCCGCTGATGCATACCCCTTCCAGCAATCCCTGTCTTTTCTCCAGAAACTGCATCAGCTCCGGCTGCGGAATCTCCGAGGCATCCTCCGGCAGAAAGACCAGATCTGAATTCTGACAATAAGGGCAGCGGAAGTTGCAGCCGCCGGTAAACAGCGTCGCCGCGATTTTTCCCGGATAATCCAGCAAAGTCATCTTCTGCAAGCCGAAAATGCGAACCTCACTGCGCTGCTGTTGCTGCTGCAGATAGCTCAGCGCGTTATTGGCAGCCCGCTCCTGAAGCTGCCCCAGCTGCGCCGCCTCCTGCTCGCTCATTCCCTGTGTGATGGTTTCCCACCAGTTCTGACGAATCAAATAGATACGGGCAATAATCTCCTTGGCTTTTTCCGTTGTTTTCAAAAAGCGAACCCGTTTATCCTGAGGGCTGACCTCGGAAGTCACATATCCCGCTTCCTCCAGGCGCTGCACTCCCTTGGTCACCGTCCCTTTATCATAACAACCCATCTGAGCCAGGCCATTCATCGTAATTCCCTCATTCTCGTAGATGAAAATCAGAAAAGGAAGCTGACCGGATCCCAGCTGAAAATCACTCAGGACTTTGTCATAATATTTTTGCGAACAACGATATAAAATAGAAGAATCCGTCAGCAGACGACCTGAACCTGTCATTGAATCACCTCGCATTAGTTGGATATTCAACTAAGATGATCATAGCACCCTTTTCTGCTCCCTTCAAGTAGTCCTCAGATGAAAGTTGCTGTTTTCCCTCTGTTCTTTTGTACCCGCTTTCATTCGCTTTCAGGATCACCTGTCCGCAGATCGAGTTTCTTTCTTCTTGCGTCATATTTTTCCGTGATGAAATGAACGAGAGAATCATTAGGGAAAAATTGGGATTGAATATAGCATTAAAAACTCGAATGCATTTTCCTCTAAGAACCGCGCAATCTCTGCGTTTCATCAGACATTATGACTTTAAACAGATTTCAGTTCACCGTGGATCGTATTGCCATTTCTTTTTCCCCACATCCTGTCCCCGGTATAAAGAAAAGCCGGGATTCATCATCCCAGCTCTTCTGTTTCAGCGTGTCTTACGCTCTGTTCTGTCCTTCTTCCTCATCCTCTTCATG
>CAJFOC010000035.1 GCA_904395815.1 uncultured Holdemania sp. | reverse complement strand
TCGTAGTAAATGAGATGGTTTTGACCTGTCTGAAATGCCCGTGGATACAGTGTTTTCAAGGGATAATCAGATTTTGGCTTGATTTTTTGAGGTAAAAATCATTTCAATTCCGACATGAATTGAAAATTCCAGATCACGGGATTCAAAAAAGAGAGGAAAACGTCATCAGATAACGCTTTTCTCTCCTTCTTATTGTCGTTCAGCCGCCCGCCTTTTCACTCAGTTCCATCCAGCGCTCTGTTTTCTGCTCCAGCAAGTCGCTGAGCTGACGGCGCTGATCACTCAGCTGCTGCAATTGCGGATATGCCTGGGTCTGAGCCATAGCCTGATCCAGCTGTTCCAGCTGGTCCTGCAATTGCTGCAGTTCAGGTTCCAATTCTTCCAGCTCTCTTTTTTCCATATAGGTCAGCCGGATCCGGGTTTTGCTGGGCTGCGAGGTTTTCTGTGCGGAAGGGGCGGCGGCAGCCGGAAGGCAGGTCTGCTGCAGAAACTCGGAATAGCTTTGATGAGTCAGCGTCAGCTTTCCCTGCGGCTCAAACACCAATAACCGCTCACAAACCCGATCCAGAAAATACCGGTCATGACTGACCGCCAGGACGGCGCCGTCAAACTCATCAAGAAATTCTTCCAGCACCATCAGCGTGGGAATGTCCAGATCGTTGGTCGGCTCATCCAATAACAGCACGTTGGGAGCCTGCATCAATACCCGTAACAGGCCCAATCGCCGTTTTTCCCCGCCGGAGCAAAGCCCCAGCGGCTGCCATTGCCGGTGCGGTTCAAACAGAAACCGCTGCAGCATCTGCGAAGCGGAGATTTCCCCGTCTTCTGTTCGTATCGTTTCTCCGGCCTGCCGTACCAGATCAATGATTCGCATCGACGGATCCAGCTCCTGCAGCTCCTGAGAAAAATACCCGATCCGTACCGTCTCACCCAGCTGAATCGTTCCGCTCTGCGGTTTCAGCTGCTGTGCGATCAGTCTTAGCAGCGTAGTCTTGCCGCAGCCGTTTTCTCCAATGATGCCTAACCGCTCATGCCGGCCGATCAGCATGCTGAACTGGTCGATCAGCGGTTTTTCCTGCACGCTGTAGCACAGCTTGCGGATATCGACGACCGAGGATCCCAGATGAGAACTGACCGAGCCCATGACCAGCGGTTTCGCGTTATGAAGGCGTGGCACAGCGCTGAGCTGGTGGAAGCGTTCAATCCTGTCCTTGCTTTTGGTGCTGCGGGCCTGAGCGCCGCGGCGAATCCACTGCGCTTCCTTGCGAAGATAGGCCAGCCGCTTTCTTTCGCTGGCCCTCTCTTCCGCCAGCCGCTGCGCTTTCTGCTGCAGAAAACCGGAAAAGTCCGTCTGATAGGCGTACAGATGACCATGATCCACTTCCAGGATCCGATCAGTCACCCGATCCAGAAACACGCGGTCATGCGTCACGATCAGCAGCGCCTTATTGAAACGGCTCAGCTGCTTTTCCAGCCACAGAATCATCTGCTGATCCAGATGATTGGTCGGCTCGTCCAGAATCAGCAAATCGCAATCCCGGATCAGAGCGCAGGCCAGCGCGACACGGCGTCGCTGGCCACCGGAACACTGACCGAGAAGCTGGGAAAAATCATTCATCTTCAGCTGAGTCAGAATGGAACGGGCTTCGTATTCTTCCGTTTCTCCCTGTTTGCGGGCCTGGCTCAGAACCACCTGCAATACGGTCTGCTGCGGATCCCATTGCGGATCCTGCTGCAGCCAGGAAACCGTTTTGCCCGGTCCCCAGCTGACCGTTCCCGCATCCGGCTGCTCAGCCCCGGCCAGAATCCGTAACAGCGTCGATTTCCCGGCTCCGTTGACGCCGACCACGCCCCATTTTTCCTTCTCATTAATCACCAGCGATACGTGATCCAGTACTTTTCCCATCCCGTAATCCCTGACCAGGTTGTTCGCGGAACAAATCATCGTCAGCATTCCTCCTCTTTATGAAAAGAAATCTGTTGTCACAACAGATTTACTCAAACAGATCATCGCTTTCGTTTTCAGAATAATCCGGCAGCTGCGGCAGCTCCTTGAGCGAAACCAGCCGGAAGCTGTCCATGAATTCCTCCGTCACTTCAAACAGGATCGGCCTTCCCGGCGCATCGCTGCGTCCCGCCTCACGAATCAGACCGCGGGCCATCAGTTTGCGCAGCATCATATCGCAGCCCACGCCGCGGATTTCCTCGATTTCAACCCGGGTTACCGGCTGTTTATAGGCAATGATCGCCAGCGTTTCCAGCGCCGACTGAGACAGCGAAGCCGATTTGGCGGAGGCAAACAGTTTCTGCGCATACGGATGAATCATCGCTTTGGATACAAATTTGTAACTGCCGCCGTAATCCACCACTTCCATACCGTGATGATCCGCACTGTACCGGCGCTGCAGTTCGTCTAAAATCTGCCGGGCCATCTGTTCACTGACATCCAGCACCGCCGCGCATTGCGGCACGGTCATCCCCTCATCGCCGACGATAAACAACAATCCCTCGACAATGGTCAGCGCTTCATTTTCCATGTTCAGTCTCCCCTTCTAAACCAGATTGTCTGCTGATCATCCACCGTAAAAAACAACTGATGGGTATGCGCCATGTCCAGCACCGCCAGAAAGGTGACGATCAGCTCGTGCGTCTGCCGGCAATCCTGCAGCAGATCCTCAAAGCGAAACAGCTCAGGCAGTTCGGCCAGCCGGGCTGTGATCTGCAGAATTCTGTCTTCCACCGACAGCTCCTTGCTTGTGTATTTGGTTTCGATCGGACGGGTCAGCCGCATCCGTCTCAGACATTTGGTCATCGCTTTGGCCAGCTCATACGGACTGCCCTGAACCGGCTGATCTTCATTCGCCCGGATCCAGGCCTCCGATTCAATGGAAATCGGTTTTCCAATCTGCAGCTGACGCTGCTGATAAAGTTCTTTCAGCTGCGCGCTGATATCCTTAAATTGCTGATATTCCAAAAGACGCCGGACCAGCTGATCACGGGGATCTTCCTGATACTCGTCGCTGATCTGGGCATCCTGTTGCTTCGGCAGCAGTTTTCTGCTTTTCCCTTCGATCAGCGTTGCCAACTCCACCAGGTATTCGCTGCAGATCTCCAGATGCATCTGTTCCATCTGATTCAGATACAGCAGATACTGTTCCGTCAGCACATGCAGATCCAGATCAAACAGATCCAGCTCCTTTTCCCGGATCAGATGCAGCATCAGATCCAGCGGACCTTCAAACTGATCGATCGTTACGGTAAACGGCACAAAAAACCACCTCTGCCAGTAATTATAGCAAAAAGTGGCTTTCAGCACTACTTTTTATTTTTTATCCATGGTGAAGTTGCCAAGAAACAGCCGCTTGAATTCCTTTCCGTTAAACGGAATAACCGGGTACAGATAAGGAAAAGGCCCGGCCTGGGTTTTCAGAAGCAGCAGATAATGCAGAAGCACGCCGATCAGAAAGCCAGGGTACCCCCACACCGTCACGGCCAGAATCAGCGCCAGCCGGACGATCTTGTTGGCCATCGACAGTTCATAACCGGCTGTCACGAAATTGCCGATGTTGGCGATGGCAGTCATGATCAGAATTTCCTGCGTATAGGCGCCATAGGCGATCGGCGCATCGCCCAGCACAAAGACAGCTACAATGCCCAGAAGACTGGAAAGCATCAGCGGCGAATGGATCAGCGACAGCCGGATCCACTCAATCATCAGATCGGCGATCAGCACCTGCACGCCAAAGGTCAGCGGCCCGGGAATCAACGGCAGCGGCAGATCCATCCAGGTTGGATTCTGCTGCAGCGTCAGCACCATCCACAGCGGCAGAAGATAGATTGAGCTGATCACCCCGGCCAGCCGGATGGCCCGCATCACCAGCGAGATCAGCGGTGTTTGCGTATATTCCTCGATCTGTTTGGTCTGTTCAAAAAACGTGGTCGGCAAAATGATGGCCGAAGGACAGTTGTCTACCAGAATGACCAGCGATCCCTGCAGAAGATGAATCGCCGCAATATCGGGCCGCTCGGTATAGCGTACATGCGGGTAGGGATTCCAGGTCTGTCCGTACAGCAGTTCGCAAAGCTGTCGTTCACTGGTCACCTCCACCTGCTGCTGCAATTGATCGATGCGCCGGTTAAAATCTTCGAGAATGGAAGGATGGATCAGATCCCGGATGTACAGCACAAAAATATCGGTCTTGGTTCGCTGTCCCTTGGCATAGGCCTTGGTCACTAACTGCGGATCGCGGATCCGGCGGCGGATCATGCCCAGATCCAGCATGATGTGCTCGATGAAGCCATCGCGCGCTCCGCGTACGCTTTTTTCAACGGAAGGTTCGCTTGGCCCGCGGCTGGGATAGCTGCGGGTATCGACGATGAAGGCAAAGGCGCTGCCATCCACGATCACCAGTGTCTGGCCCTGAAGAATTTTATCCAGCGCTTCCTCGCGAGAAGCGGCGTATACGACCGTCGCCGGGAAAAAAGCCAGATCTCCGCGATGAAAAACAAGACTTTCCACGATCGGCTCAATGGCGGAGGAGCCGGTTACCCCGCCGACAAACACCAGCAGGTAATCGGTCTGCTGAATCCGAACGGAACGTACCGTCAGATCAAAACAGTCGGTCTGCGTTCTGAACCAGTCGACATTCTGCCACGCCTGATCGGTAAACGGCGTTTTGTTCATGAGCGCGGACGAAAAATCAGCGCAGCCAGAAAGGCAAAATAAATCGCACTGGTGATGCCGGTCGCAGTCAAGTCCAGCATCCCCAGCGGAATCCCCAGCAATCCATGCTGGGCCACGCTCTGCATCGTCGCATGCATCAGCGAATGACCGAAACTGGTGATCGGCAGCATCGCGCCGGCATGACCGATTTCAATCAGCCGGTCATACAGATTGAAAAAATCCAGCAGCGCGCCCAGCACGACGAACAGACTGGTGATGTGTCCGGGGGTCAGACGGGTGTGATCATAGAGCAGCTGTCCGGCCGTGCAGATCAGTCCGCAGACGACAAACGCTCCGACATAGGCATTCACGGCTGTCCCACCGTCCCCTCATACACCACCGCATGAGCGACGCAGGGAATGGATTCTTTCTGCTGCAGAAGGACCGGCGAAAGAAGAGCTCCGGTGGCGACGACCATGATTTTGTGCAGCGCCTTGCGCTGCAGCAAGTCAAACAGATACGCAATCGTCACCACCATGCTGCAGGCGCAGCCGCTGCCGCCGCTGAACACCGGCTGATGCTGCGGGTCATAAATCAGCAAGCCGCAGTCCACCAGCTTTCCGCCAGGATCCATCCCCTTCTGTTCAAACAGATCGATCAGCATCGTTCGGCCTACCTGCGACAAATCGCCGGTCACAATCAGATCGTAATCGGAAAACCCGGTTCGGGTCTGTTCGAAATGGCGGCAGATCGTATCCAGGGCAGCCGGCGCCATGGCGCTGCCCATATCGTTAGCGTCGGTAAACTGCCAGTCCACAATGCGTCCCAGCGTCGCCTGCGTCAGCCGGATGGAGGTAGGCTGGCGCTGAAAAATCATCGCTCCGGCGCCGGTCACGGTCGTCGTGGTGGTCGGCGGTTTCTGAATTCCGTATTCATTGGGATAGCGAAACTGACGTTCCGCCGTAGCGTTGTGCGAACTGGTCATCCCCAGAACCGTATCCGCCCGTCCGCTGTCGATCCACATCGCCGCATTGGCCGCGATCAGTGCGGAAGCGGAACAGGCGCCATACAGTCCGATAAAAGGAACCTGCAGGTCACGGGCAAAATAATGACTGGTCGCCAGCTGATTCAATAGATCGGAGCCGAGCACCAGATCCAGCTGATCCACAGAACAGCGTCCTTTTTCCAGAGCCATCCGGCAGGCTTCGCTCATCAGCCGCCGTTCAGCCTGTTCATACGTTTTCTCATCGCAATACAGATCGTCAAATCCCACATCGAGTTTCTCTCCCAGCGGCCCCTGTTTTTCCAAAGGTCCTCCCGCCGTCGCGGCCGCGGCGACAAAGACGGACTGAAAATGCATCGTCTTCATAGAAACGACACCGCCCAGCGTACAATTCCCAGCGTATAGGCCGCGACAATGCCATAGGTGAGCACCGATCCGGCCAGTTTGAACATCGTGCTGCCGATCCCATAAATCGGGCCTTCGCTGCGTCCCTCCATGGCGCAGGCGGTCAGCGAGTTGGCAAAACCGCTGATCGGAATGAACAGCCCCGCTCCGCAGATCTGCGCCAGCTTATCATAGATGCCCAGTCCTGTCAGCAACGCCGCCGCAAAGACGATGACCATCACCATCGCGCCGGCGGCGGCCTGAGCATCCAATCCCAGCACCCGCTGCATCAGCTCCAGCAGTCCCTGGCCGATCAGTCCGATCGTTCCGCCGCTGACAAACGCCGCCAGCGTCTTTTTCCAGCTGCCCCTGGCGGGAGCGCTGCGGCGGGCCGCCTCGGATAACCTCTGTGATTTCATGTCAATTCCTCCTGTCTGACACTAGTATGGACCATTTCCGCCGGGAACAAACCTGTCCGGCTTGCGGAGCGCGAAAAAAGAGAAAGGTCTGCCTTTCCCTCATTCTTCCGTCAGTTTGGTTTTCAGCTTGGCCAGGATTTTCTTTTCCAGCCGGGACACCTGGACCTGAGAAATCCCCATTTTTCTGGCAATGGCTTCCTGGTTGTATTCCAGATCATAGCGCAGATAGATCAGATAGCGTTCTCTCTCTTCCAGCTGACCGATTTCCTTTTTCAGCGCCACTTTCAGCGGCACATCTTCGCTGTGACCATCTTCCACCTTGTCTTCCAGCCGGATGCTGGACCCATCCTTCTGATAAAAGGCTTCGTCCATCGACGCCAGAAACTGATTGGCTTCCAGCGCCAGCATCACTTCCGTTTCCTGCAATCCCAATACCTCGGCAATCTCCCGGATCGTCGCTTCCCGCTGCAGCGACTGCGCCAGCTTTTCTCTGGCTTTCTGCACCTGCAGGTAGCGTTCTTTCAGGGAACGGGAAATTTTCATCTGTCCCTCATCGCGGAAATAGCGCTTGATCTCTCCGAGAATGATCGGCACCGCATAGGTGGAAAACATCACCTGATAGCGCATGTCAAAGTTGTTGATGGCTTTCATCAGTCCCAGGCATCCGATCTGAAACAGATCCTGACTGGAGGTATGCGACTGAAACCGGTTGACAATCGACCAGACCAGTCCGAGATTGCGCATCACGCACTGTTCTCTGGCTTGGGGGTCTCCTGCCTGGGCCTGCCGCAGCAGGTCGAAGAATTCCTGCTGGTCATTCATGAAACTGCAGCTGTTTGATCATCCGTACGGTGGTTCCCTGTCCTGGCTGCGACTGAACCTCAAACTGATCGGAAAACGATTCCATGATCGTCATTCCCATGCCGGAACGTTCCAGATCGGCGCGGGTTGTGTATAATGGCTGCCGGGCCAGTTCAATATCTTCAATGCCGGTTCCCTGGTCGCTGACGGTAATCTGAACGCGATGGGTTTCATCGTATTCCATCTGCACGCTGATCTGTCCGTCTTCCCGCCCCTGATAGCCATGAATCATGCAGTTGACAATGGCTTCGGCCAGAATCGTTTTGATTTCCATTACCTCGTCCACCGTCGGGTTCAGCGGCATCAGAAACGCGATGCCGCTGGCCCGGGCAAACGCTTCGTTTTCCAGCTTGGCGTCAAAAACAAGCTTCATCCGGTTCATCCCTGTACCTCTTTTCTTTCCTTTTCATTCTCCACTTTCATGATCTGAAAAATTCCCGACAGCGCAAACAGCCGCCGGATGGAGGGAGAAATGTTGCGCAGCGACAGTTCGCCTCCATATTCCTGTACCTGATTGTAGCGAGCCAGAATAAAGCCGATTCCGGTACTGTCGATAAAGGTCACCTCCCTGAAATCCAGTTTGACACACGGCGCCTTCCACTTGTCTATTTCCCGGATCACATCGTTTTTAAAATTCAGAATTGCCAGATTATCCAGATCTCCTTCAAAGGAAAAGATCAGACTGTCTTTCTGATGAATCCACTTCATTGCACTTCCTCCTTCTTCTGTCATTGTAAGGGATCCGCAATCCGGCGTGGATCCTTTTGACAAAACTAGTTCTTTTTCTCTTTTTTCTGACCTGAACCTTTTTTCCAGGTACGTTTTTGATACAAAAAAAGCTTCCCGTTTCCCGCAGCGTAAATCTGCGAACAGGTAAGCTTTTTTCCCGTCGATACGGGAATGCTTTTTTTATCAGAAAATGACGGTTTTCCACGTTTTCAGCAGAATATCGATGAAATCCAGCGCCAGTACCGATTCCTCAGCCACCAGATCCTCCTCGATCACCACGCCGTCTTCAAAATGCAGCCGGAGGCGGCCGATCACCTCGCCCTGCTGGATCGGCGCCCGCAGGGAATCCATCAGAATTTCCGATTCGCTGGGTTCCATGGATGAACCGCCGGCAGTGATGCGGCCCAGCTCGCCGCCGGTCAAGACCGCGACCGTTTCCGGTTTGCCGTTATCAATTCTGGCAGTCGCTACCGGAGTTCCCTTTTCCATGACGATCTGGTACCGGTAGTTGCTGAAGCCATAATCCAGCAGCGCCGCTGCCTCCTGATTGCGCACGTCGCGGGTCGGTTCATCCATTACCACCGCCAAAAGCCGCAATCCATCCCGTTGGGCGGTAACGGTAATACAGTACATCGATTGGGTCGTATACCCGGTTTTCAGCCCATCCATTCCCGGATAAGTGCGAATCATCTTGTTGGTGTTGACCAGCCAGAACCGGTTGTCCGTATCCGCCCGGATGTAGTCGTCGTAGGTCGATGTGTAGCGCAGAATATCCTGCTGTCCCTGCTGGATCAGCGTCTGACCGATCACCGCCATATCCCGGGCGCACGAATAATGATCATCGTCATGCAGACCGGTTGCATTGACAAAATGGGTATTCTGCAATCCGAGCTGCTGCGCCTTGTCGTTCATCATGGCGACAAACTGCTGTTCGCTGCCGGCGGTTTTCTCTGCCAGCGCGACGATGGCATCGTTGGCGCTGGCTACTGCGGAAGCCTTGAACAGATCTTCCACCGTCATGACTTCCCCCTCTTCCAGATAAATCTGTGAACCGCCCATCGAAGCGGCATGAGCGGAAGCGCTGACCTCGCTTGTCCAGTCCAGCTGACCGCTGTGAATCGCCTCAATGACCAGCAACAAGCTCATCATCTTGGTCATGGACGCCGGATACAGCTTTTTCAGAGAATCCTTTTCATACAGAATCTGCCCGGTCTGCACATCGATCAGAATCGCTCCGGCAGCCGAAGGAGTCAGATCGATTCCCTGCTGGGTCGTCGCCTGAACAGGTTGGAGAAAAAGAGCCAGTGCAATCAGCAGGCCCGCCAGTTTTTTCATATCAACACCTCAGTATCAGTGTATTGAAACAACAGCGGATTATGCCCGGATTGGAAAGGAAGGAAAACAGGACCGCACCGGCAGTCCTGTTTTGTAGTTATCGCTCTTCCTGTTTCAGCCAGCGGTCCATCCACTCTGTGATCTCCTTCAGACGGCGAAGACGATGATGCCGTTTGCCAATCCGGCTCAGCCCGTGGCTTTCGCCATGAAACAGACACATTCGCACCTCTACCCCATGATGCAGTAACGCATTGGCCATCTGCAGTCCTTCCTGCAGCGGACAGCTGTAATCCTCAAACGAATGAATAAACAGCGTCGGGGTCTTGACGCGATCGGCAAACTGCAGCGGCGACTGATCCCAGATCTTTCTGACGTCGCTCCATGGATCGGCCGCCATCTGATCGGTATCGAAAGTAAATCCGCAATCATCCGTGCCGATCATCGTCACCCAGTTGGCGATGCTGCGCTGGCTGGCCGCCGCGGCAAAACGATCGGTATGGCCGATGATCCAGTTGGTCATGTAGCCGCCATAGCTGCCGCCGGTGACCCCCAGCCGCTGCGGATCGATCTGCGGCACCTGCTGCAGCACATAATCGGTCAGCGCCATCAGATCCTGATAATCGACCGTTCCATAGCGGCCTCGTAAATCGGCGAAGCGGTCGCCCTTGCCATCAGAACCCCAGGGATTGCCATAAAACACAACGTATCCCTGCGCCGCCCAGTACTGCATTTCGTGAAAGAATACCTCGCCATATGCCGCCTTCGGACCGCCGTGAATGTTGAGAATGGCCGGATAGCGCCGGTGTTCGTCAAAATCTGCCGGCTTCAGAATCCAGCCGTCCACCTGATGATCCGGCCGATTCAGTACGAAGTGCTGGGGATGAGCAACCGTGGTGCCGGCCATCAGTTCGCTGTTGAAATGAGTAAGCTGGCGAACCGGTTCCTCCCCCTGTTTCACATACAGCTCCTGCAGCTGCTGCTCTTTCATCGCGATCAGCCAGATCCGCTCACCGGCGGCAGCGATGGCCTGAATGGAGCCAGGCCACGAAACCAGCGTCGTGCTCTGACCGTCCTTCAGCCGTACGATTTCATCCTGATACCGGCAGGTATGCACCGCCAGTACCCCCTCGTCGTTGATCAGCGCCTGCCTTCCTGAACCGTACTGCATATCGCTCATGACACAGCTGGCGCCATAGTGTTCTTCCGTATCGAACAGGCAGCGCAGCCCGTTTTCATCCACTTCATAGAGCTTCGGATTCTCGGTGATGCCATAGCGCTGATTTAACGAGCCGAAAAACACCGCTTTGCCCTTGACCCAGCCGATCTGCCGGATGCGCATGGTTCCCTGCTCAACCAGCGTCGATGACCTTGCGCTGCGCAAGTCCAGCTGAATCAGCGCGTCCTGCTCTGTCCGGATGGTATCCACACTTTTGACGCAAAGCAGCAACTGATCCTGATCCAGAGCGATCTGACTGACCGACTGATGGGCTGGGCTGAGCGCTTTTATCGCCCCGTTACGCAGATCAACGCGAAACAGACGGCCGCGCTTCCCATCGATAAATCCGCTGCCATCCAGAACAAACGGCGTTTCGTTCAGCACCTGAACGGTTTGCTGCTGCTGACGGCGGCGGTTGACTTCCTCACGCTGACAATCCGAAAGCAGGGCATAATCCGGACAATCGACGCCGACCTGCGCCACAACCAGCAGATGATCGTCATCCTGCTTCAGCATCGTTTCAATCTGCAGCGGCAGCCGGTAAAGAAGCCGGGCTTCCCCGCCGTCGGTCCGGATGCGAAACAGCTCGGTCTGCTCCGCAGGCCGCATTTGCGCGGCATCATGGCGGCCGCTGGCCGTAAACAGCAGCGTTTTTTCATCTTCCCACAAAAACTGTCCGACGCCCGGCTGCGTCAGCCGGCGGATCGTGGTGTTCTCAGCCAGATACAGACTCTTGGCATAACCCTCATCCCGGCACTGACATTGCAGAAAAGCGGCCGTCCCGCCCTGCGGCGACAGCTGCAGATCACTGAGAAAATGCGCCTGAGCGAGAAACTCCATCGTGACCTTGTTCATCCGATCACTCCTCTTCCTTTTTGCAATACCGGTCAATCCAGCCGCTGATTTCCTGCAGCCGGCGGATACGATGCGCCGGCCTGCCGCTGCGGCTGAGACCGTGGCTTTCCTGACGGAAACAGCACATTCTTGTTTCCACCCCATGATGCAATAACGCGTTGAACATCTGCATGCCCTCCTGGATCGGACAGCGGTAATCTTCAAAAGAATGGATAAACAGCGTCGGCGTTGTCACCCGGTCGGCAAACTGCAGCGGCGACTGATCCCAAATCTTGCCGACATCGCTCCATGGCGTAGCGTCTACCTGATCATTGCCGAAGGAAAAACCGATATCCGACACCATGTTTTCCGATACCCAGTTGGAAATGGAACGCTGAGAAACAGCACAGGCAAAGCGATCGGTATGACCGATGATCCAGTTGGTCATATACCCGCCATAGCTGCCGCCGGTGACAGCCAGATGCTGCGGATCAATCTGCGGCCAGCGCTGAAGCACGGCATCGGTAAACGTCATGAAATCGTCGTAGTCCACCGTTCCGAACTTTCCCCGCAGATCCGCAAACGCATCGCCGCGGCCATCCGAGCCGTGCACATTGCAGAACAGAACAAAATAGCCCTCGCTGGCCCACAGCTGCATTTCGTGATAGAAGACCGGACCATAGGCCGCGCGCGGTCCGCCATGAATATCCAGAATCGCCGGATAGCGCTTCTGCGAATCAAAATCCTTCGGCAAAAGCACCCAGCCCCACAGCGGATCCGGTCCCTGACCGAAGTCAATCCGCTGCGGTCTGGCAACATAACAATCCGCCAGCGTCGCCTCGTTCAGATGCGTCAGCTGCTTCATGCTGCCGCTTTCCAGATCCGCTTCATAGATTTCCTGTAATCGCATCTGATCCATGGCAATCAGATAAGCTTTATTCTGCTGCACATCAAAACCGAAGATTGCGCCGTCCTGCATCGGCAGTACCTCTTCGCGGTGTCCCTGAGCATCAAAGCGAAACAGCGGCGTATGATCGGCGATCGTCATGACCGCGTACAGCGTATCGTGATCGGTCAGAAACATCCGGGAAGAACCATAAGCGCAATCGGTTCCAACCGCATTGCCAAAAGTATCCTGGTTATCATTCCACAGCGTCCGCTCCGCGGTATCAGTCCGGATCCGCATCAGAACCGGCGTTTCCCCGGCGCCATACCGCTTCCCATCGCTGACCGCCGCCAGTGCGTCGTTTTCCAGCCACAACGCAAAATCCAGCTGCAGCTGTCCCGGCTCAATCAGGCAGCGGACCGTTCGCTGCGTCAGATCCAGATGATACAGGCCGTTGCGAACTTCGCGCACCTGCGTAAAATCCGCTCCCCAGTAAAGAAGCTGATCCCCCTTCAAAGCCGAACCGGCCACCATCATCGTTTCCTCAGTCAGAAATTCCACCGTCTGCGACGCCTCATCCCACAAGGCCAGACGAGTTCTCAGACCGTTGGTAAATCCGGCCCCATCCGCGTAAAACGGCGTTTCGGTCACCAGCTGATAATCCTGTTCCTGCCGCTTTTCTTCCAGCAGCGCCGCTTTTTGTTCTCCTTCCAACAACGCCATGCGGGAAAAGCGCAGATCATAACGGATCGTCAGCAGCAGTTTTCCGGCTTCGATCACCTGGAAGTCTGTGACCGTATACGGAATGCTGAACGCCCGCAGCGCTTCACCCTGATGAATATTCAGCCGCCAGAAAACCGTCCGCTCCTCCCCGCGTTCCAGCGCTTCGCGATCCTTTTCCGTACGCAGCGACAGAAACAGCAGCGTGCTGTCATCCTCCCAGCGATAAACGGATTCGCTGCCGGAAGTCAGCTGCCGGACCTTTCCCTTTTCCAGCAGCCACAGATGACTGTCATAGCCCTGATCCTGGTTGGCCTGCGTCACAACAAAAGCGGCCGTTTCCGCCGCCGGTCCTGCCTGCAGATTGGAAATGAAGCGATATTCTGTCAGTTGTTCACATCGGATCTTTTTCATCGTATCCCTCCTGAAATCTGCCTTCAGTATATCACGGTTGCCTGTTATTTTTCTTACCTTTTTCATTTTTCTTTCCCGATTTACATTTTTGTTACATCCTTACAGAAGAGCGGACAGTCTTTGAACCAGTAAAAAAAGGAGGTCAGAAAGTTTTCTGATCTCCCTTATTTTATCCGCTGCCAGATTTCCAGCTCAAAGCCATCGCGCGCTTCCGTCTGTTCACAACACCATTGCGCCGGATCCCAGACAGGAAAGAACACATCGCACGACGCCGTGATCGGAATGCGGCTGATCCGCAGAGTCTGCGCCTGATCCAGCCATTGCGCATAGATCTGCCCACCCCCGGCGATGATCAGCTCCGGATATTCAGGATGGCGGCGTATCCATGCCTGTGCCTCTTCCATCGACCGCAGCGTTTCTTCCTGTGATCCGCTCCAGCTTCGGCTCTGAATCAATAATCGTCTTCCCGGCAGCCCCGCTTTCAGCGACAGAGCAGTTTTACGGCCCATGAGCACCGGTTTTCCCATCGTGTATTCGCGAAACTGCCGCAAATCGGCCGGACAATGCCAGGGCATCCGGCCTTCCCGGCCGATGCCGCCATGATTGTCCAGCGCGGCGATCAGCGTGATCCGCATTCGCACAATCCGTTACTGAGCCACAATGTTGACAACCCGCCCCCGGATGACAATGATCTTGCGGATCGTTTTGCCTTCGATAAACGGCTGGACGTTGTCCACCTGCAGCGCCAGTTCCTTCATCTGTTCCTCCGACGCATCGGCAGCGACTGTGAATCGGCCGCGCAGCTTGCCGTTGACCTGCACGACAATTTCCACCTCATCCCGCACCAGCTTCTGAGGATCATACGTCGGCCAGCTCTGATAGGCGATCGTTTCCGCACCGGTCATGCGCTGATACATTTCTTCGCACAGATGCGGAGCGTACGGACTGAGCAGCTTGATGAAGCCGAGAATCATCTCGCGGTTGATTTTCGGCGCGCGGTAACATTCGTTGATGAAAATCATCATCTGGGAAATCGCTGTGTTGAAATTCAGCGATTCAATATCTTCCGTTACCTTTTTCACCGTGAAATGATAGACGACATCCAGCTGCGGCGTCGCTTCTTCCACAATTTTTTCCGGCTGCTCGATGATCAGACGCCATACCCGATCCAGCCAGCGTCGGCTGGCCTCCACGCCATCCTCGCTCCATGGCTTGCTGGCCTCCAGCGGTCCCATGAACATTTCATACAAACGCAGCGTATCCGCGCCATAACGCTCGACCACCACATTCGGATCCACAACATATTCAGGATACCGCTTGCCCATTTTGATACCGTTGGCCCCCAGAATCATGCCCTGATGCACCAGCTTCTGGAACGGTTCCTTCACCGGCACCACACCCTGATCATACAGGAAGTTGTTCCACATCCGGCTGTACAGAAGATGACCGACGGCATGTTCCGGGCCGCCGATATACAGATCGACCGGCAGCCAGTGCTTCAACAGCTGCGGATCAGCCAGCTGCTGGTCGTTGTGCGGATCAATATAGCGCAGAAAATACCAGCTGCTGCCGGCGCTGCCCGGCATTGTGCTCGTCTCACGCCGGCCCTTGATTCCGTCAACCTCGACATTGACCCACTCTTCCGCCTTGTCCAGCGGCGAACCGCCGGTTTTCGACGGGGTATAGTCGTCCACCTGCGGCAACAGCAGAGGCAGCTGGTCATCGCTCAGCGCTACGGTATCCCCGTTTTCCAGATGAACGATCGGAATCGGCTCGCCCCAGTACCGCTGCCGGGCAAAAATCCATTCGCGCAGACGGTAATTGACCTTGCGCTGACCGCAGTGATGATCCTGCAGCCACTGAATCATCGTGTCGATGGCTTCCTGCTTGTTCATGCCGTTGATGAAATCGGAATTGATATGGGTTCCATCCTGAGTCCAGGCTGCCTGCGTCACATCGCCGCCCTCCAGCACCGGAATGATTTCCAGTCCGAACTTGCTGGCAAATTCATAGTCACGCTCATCGTGAGCCGGCACCGCCATGATCGCTCCGGTACCATACGTCGCCAGCACATAATCGGAAATCCAGATCGGAATCTTTTTGCCGTTGACCGGATTGATCGCATAGGCGCCGGTGAAAACCCCGGTCTTTTCCTTGTTCAGCTCCGTGCGTTCCAGATCCGATTTGGTAGCGCACTGCTTTTTATAGGCTTCTACCGCAGCGCGCTGAGCGTCGGTGGTGATCCGATCTACCAGGGCATGTTCCGGCGCCAGCACGCAATACGTCGCGCCAAACAGCGTATCGCAGCGTGTGGTGAATACCGTAAACTCGGCGTCGTACCCATCCACCGCAAAATCCACATGAGCGCCGATGGATTTGCCGATCCAGTTGCGCTGCATTTCCTTGGTGGATTCCGGCCAGTCAATCTCTTCCAGTCCTTCCAGCAGCCGTTCGGCATACTGAGCGATATCGATCACCCACTGACGCATGTTTTTGCGGATAACCGGATAGCCGCCGCGTTCGCTTTTGCCGTCGATGACCTCGTCGTTGGCCAGCACCGTGCCCAGTTCCTCGCACCAGTTGACCGGCATATCCACGCATTTGGCCAGTCCCTTTTCAAACAGCAGCTTGAAAATCCATTGCGTCCACTTGTAGAAAGAAGGATCACAGGTGGAAACAACCCGATCCCAGTCATAGCTGAAACCCAGCATTTTCAGCTGCCGGGTGAAAGTCTCGATGTTTTTCTGAGTAAAATCACGCGGATTGTTGCCGGTCTGAATCGCGTACTGTTCCGCCGGCAAGCCAAAGCTGTCAAATCCCATCGGATGAAGGACGTTGTACCCCTGCATCCGCTTCATCCGGCTGACGATATCCGTGGCGGTATACCCTTCCGGATGGCCGGCATGCAGGCCAACCCCGGACGGATAAGGAAACATGTCCAGCGCATAGAACTTCGGCTTGCTGAAATCCCAGGCATCCGTTTTGAATACTTCTTTTTCCTCCCAGATTTTCTGCCATTTCGGTTCGATCACTTTGTGGTCATAGCTCATCGTATCACTCCTTCTCAAACATAAAAAACGCCCTCAATCTAAGGACGTCAGCGCGCGGTACCACCTTAGTTCACAGCGGTCATCCGCCATGCCCTCTTCTCCCTGTAACGTGGGAATACGGAATCCTTTTTCCGATTCAGCTCCAAGGTGAGTTCATCCTGATCCGCCCTCCGGCTCGCACCTGCCGCCGGTTCTCTGAACGGCCAAAATCAGCATTACTGTTCCTTTTCATCGCATCTTCAAGGATATCAAATGGCGCCGGTGAAGTCAATGCAATCTTCCCCGAAATCCGCGTTTGTTCCGCTTTTTCGCCGGTTTCAGACAACATCGGTTCCCTTGAAAAGACAACGGCATACAAATAAGAGAAACAGGCAGGGTTCACAAAGAATTCAGCGCAAATTCAGTTGCAAACCTCTGCATCTGTGATATGATACTTATATGATCTGGTTATGATAACTAGATTATCTGGAAGGAGTGAGTTTCCATGCCGAAATACTTTCGCCAGGTTCAGGATCCGCTCAGCAGCTATACCCATTTTCTGGGTGCCTGTTTTGCAGTGGCGGCGCTGGCTGTCTTTGTGGCGCTGGGAGTGGTGCTGGATCGTCCGCCAGTCGCCATCCTGTCCTCTGCCATCTTTGCGGCATCAATGATCGCGCTGTACTGCGCCTCCAGCTATTATCATACGCTGCCGTCCAGCCAGCCCCGTCACACGCTGTTTCGCAAGCTGGATCATTCCATGATCTATGTGCTGATTGCCGGAACGTATACGCCGATTTGTCTGACCTATCTGCCGGCGCAGCGGGGAATTCTGTTCACGGTTGCGATCTGGGGCATCGCGCTGGCGGGGATTCTTGTTAAAATTTGCTGGCTGAATGCTCCCCGTATTCTGTATACCATGTTATATTTATTAATGGGATGGGCGGTCGTTTTTGACTGGGACGGATTTTCAGCCATGCCTTCCGGATGTCTGGCGCTGATCGCCGCCGGCGGAATTGCCTATACCGCCGGCGCGGTCATCTACATGCTGAAAAAGCCCAATCTTTCTGCCCGCTGGGGATTTCATGAGCTGTTTCATATCTTCATTCTGATCGGCTCTTTCTTCCATTTTCTGGCCATTCTGCTTTATATCGTCATCGGCATTGCGGTGATGTAGAAAGAGGTATCTGATGATTCGTTTGGTTTCTGACTCTTCCACGCTTTATTCCATCGAACAGGGCCGGCAGCTGCCCTGCGATATTACGCCGCTGTGCGTCACTATCAACGGTCAGACCTACCGTGAATATGAGCAGATCAATGCGGCGGAATTTCTTGAACTGATTCAGGCCGGATACATTCCTTCTTCTTCCCAACCCTCCATTGGCGAGCTGATCGAAGTGTTTGAACGATATCCGGATGATGAAATTCTGGTAATTTCCATGGCGGATGGTCTGTCCGGCACCTATCGCAGCGCGGAAGCCGCCCGTCATCATTGTTGCAACCCCCAGCGCATTCATGTCTGGAATTCCCGTACGCTCTGCGGACCGCACCGTTATCTTGTCGAACAGGCCGCCCTGCTGATCCGGCAGGGATTGGCCATGGATGAAATCCTGCGGCGGCTGGATCGTCTGGCTGACACCACCCGCTCGTTTCTTCTGCCGCAGGATTTTGCCTTTTTGAAACGTGGCGGACGCTGTACTCCGGCGGCGGCTGCGATGGGCGGACTGCTTCGATTGCAGCCGGTCATGGTTCAGTCAGAAGACGGCACCCGGCTGGAAAAACTGACTGTCGGCCGCAATTTCAACAGTGCGGTCAAAGCTGTGCTCAGCGATCTGAGCCGGCATGCCGGTGAACGCCGGGTTCAGATCAGTATTTCTCACGCTTTTGCCAGAGAACAGGCTGAACAGATCGCAGACAAAGTCCGTCAGCAGTTTCCATACGCCGATTGTGTCATCTATGAGCTGTCCTGTGTGTTTATCACTCAGGGCGGACCTCAATGCGTCGCCATTCAATGTATTGATCTGTAACTCCGGAATGAATCATTCCGGAGTTTTCTATTCGATTCATTTCATGATGAGGATTTGCTTTCAGGGTAATGATTGCGCTTTCTTTTCCGCCGTTTTATAATTAAACATGAAATGAGGGATAACAAGTGAAAATCGGATACAATCAGGTCTGTATCAATCCGACCTTCAGTACGCTTCCGGTCGGGTTTCTGACACAGTCCGAACCGCTCAGCAAGGTACGCGGCGATCTCTACGCCCGCTGTCTCAGGCTGGAGGATGAACAGCATCAGCTCGTATTGATTACCTTTGATTCGCTGGGGATCTCCCAGGATGTTCAGCAGCGCATGGAAGAGTCGCTGCGGCGCTGGACCCGGGAGAACGCAACCATCATCTTCAGCAGCTCTCATACCCATTATGCCCCTTCGCTGTGCAACGCGATGGGACTGTTTGAAGAAAATACCGCGTATATGGAAAGCCTGGATATCAAGCTGAGCAATCTTGTGCGCAATTGCCGGATGAGTGAAGAGTGCGACCTCAGCGTTTCCTGGCAGATCAGAAATTTTACCGGTGTGGGCCGCTGCCGGCTGTCGTCCGGTACGGATCAGAATGTTCTGGCCGGTGTCCTGAGCTTTTTCAAAGGCGATAACCGCATCGGCAATTTTCTTTTCTATAACTGTCATCCGACAATTTCCGCTGAAAACTGCGATTATTTATCCTCGGATTATCCAGGCGTCGCTCTGGATGTGCTGAAGCAGCGCTATCCCAAGGAATTCTTCCTTTTCCTGCAGGGACCGGCCGGCGATGTTTCCACTCGATTTACCCGTCATGATAAAAACTATGACGAGGTAATTCGGCTGGGAAATGAGATTGCGGCCGCCTGGGAAGAGATGATGAAGCTGATGCCGCATCGTCAGAAACTTGTCCTGGACATTCGGGAATCGCTGCTGGAAATTCACAAGGAAGTGAAATCCGTCGATGTGAAGGCTCTGAATGTTTCCGGCTTAAGCGAAAAGGAAATCCGCGAACTGCAGACTGCTTCCCAGGTAATCGAACGCTGCCGCAAAGCGCTGCCTGCTCTGCCGGAAAAAGTTCGCTTTACCCGCGTATCACTGGGACCGTTTCGATTTGTCTTCAACCCCTTCGAACTGTTTTCCGGCTATCTGCAGGGGCTGGATCCAAAAAAAGAAGTGCCGGTCTGTTACTCTCAGGGGTATTTCGGTTACCTGAGCTGTCCGCAGAATCGGGAAATTTCCTATGAAACGATGATTGAACTGCCTTCCGAAGAAGACAAACTGCAGGTCGCTGAACTGCTTCGCAGCCTGTAACGCAAAAAATCCCTTCTTTGTCCGTTCCACCGGAACACAAAAAAGGGATTTTTTGAACCGTCATGACAGGATGCGCCGCCAATGAAAGGAGATCATCATGAGTTTGCCAGACAACCCCTTTCCTTATTCTGATGACAACAAACGTTATCATACATGGAATTATTATCTTCGTCACCGCTTCGGCGGGAAAGTTGCCAAAGTTCCTCTCAACGCCGGATTTACCTGTCCCAACCGGGATGGACGCTGCGGCTGGGGCGGCTGCACCTTCTGCAGCGATCAGGGAAGCGGAGAATTTGCCGGAGCTGTTCAGCAGCCGCTGCTCCGCCAATTTGCCGTAGGCTGCGACCGAATGCGTCAAAAATGGCCTGACGCCCGGTTTATCCCCTATTTTCAGGCTTACACCAACACCTATGGACCGTTAGAAAAAATACAGCAATGCCTGCAGCCTTTTCTTTCCCTTCCGCAGGCGACAGCCATTGCCATCGCCACCCGGGCCGACTGTCTTGAAGAAGATACGCTGCAATGGCTGGCCGACTGCGCACGGCATAAGGAAATCTGGATCGAACTGGGCGTACAGAGCGTGCATGACGAAACCGCACAGCGCATTCATCGCGGTCATCGATTTGACGTGGTGGTGCAGGCACTGAAGCGGCTGTCCGCAACACCGCTGAAAACCTGCGTCCATCTGATCAACGGCCTGCCTGGTGAAGATCCGGCGATGATGATCGAATCCGCCCGGCAGATCAGCGCCCTTCCCGTCGACGCTATCAAACTGCACATGCTGCATCTGATGAAAACCAGCGCGCTGGGACAGGACTATCTGCGTCATCCCTTTCCGCTGTTAAGCCAAGAACAGTATGTCGATACGGTAGTCCGTCAGCTGGAGGTGCTCCGGCCGGAAATCATCATTCAGCGGCTGACCGGAGATGGCGTTGCCAGCGAGCTGATCGCTCCGCAATGGACCGTGAAAAAAACCATCGTGCTCAATGAAATCGACAAACAGATGGCCCGTGAAAACACCTGGCAGGGAAAGGCGCTGCGCCATGGCTGATACTGTGAACACCGTCTGTCATCGCCGGATCCGCCAATGGGCACAGCATCATTCCGTCCAGCTGGCCATCGACGCGACCTGCGGCCGGGGAAATGATACGCTGTTTCTGGCTTCCCTGGCCCAACAAGTCATCGCGATGGACATTCAGGAAGAGGCGATCATCCAGACACGCAGGCGGCTTGGGAATCTGGCGCATGTCCAGCTGTATTGTCACGATCACGCGCATCTGGATCAGCTGGTCAGCGAGCCGGCCGATCTTATCGTGTTCAATCTTGGCTACCTGCCCCGCTCCCAAAGCCCGCTGATTACCACGGCCGCCACCACCTTGCCGGCGCTGGATGCCGCGCTGCGGGTGCTGAAACCGCAGGGACTGTTGTCGCTGGCCTGTTATCGGGGACATCCGGGCGGACAGGAAGAGTGGGAAGCGGTACAGCGCTGGATCATCCGCCATGCCGACCGCTTTTTCTGTTATCAGTACAGCGACGGACGAAGCGATGCGCCCGTCTTGCTGCAGCTTAGCGAAGAACCTTTTACACTATGATCCTTTTTTCAAACAGACCGCGGCGCAGCGCTTCCTGCAGCGCCAGGCGATCCCGCCGCGCCAGCAGCACCGCCACCCCACGCGCATTCCGGGGCTGCAGCTGAATCAGAAGCTCTCTGACGCTGAGCCAGACCGGCTCGCTCATCATTTTCGTTTCCCAGGGGCTTAACCGCCGCAGCGAGCGCACCTCACCGCAACGGGCGGCAAAAAAGAAGCTGCGGGTGCGGCGCTGCAGCAGATTCAGCTCTTCCAGCGTCCATCCGATCGGCCGCAGCTGAAAACAATCGACCCCCAGCTCTTCCCGCGCTTCCCGGATCAGCGTCTGTTCAGCCGTTTCTTTCGGCTCAATTCCGCCGCCGCAGCTTTCCAGATGATCCCGGATTCCGAATTCATCGGTTCCCTGAATATGGATCATACCGATTCTGCCTTGCGGGTCCATGATCAGTCCACGGGCGCATTCACGAAAAAACGGCAATGGCTTAGGGGGATAGACGGTATCCCGGATCCGGGCAAGTTGTTTCATTGCTGATTCCTCCTTGATCAAGAAAAAAGAACATCGCTGAGGATGTTCCTGTTGCGGAATTGATTCTCACTCTTGGGGGATCTATTATTGCTTAAAATGGGTGGGGGAAAACAATAACAGAGGAATCAAATCCAGACCTCTCGGTCCGTAAGTATCTTACTTTTTTCCATGGGGGTTGTCAAGGCAGAGCGGCGCTTTTTTCCCGACCTGAGCCAGTTTCATTGACAAACCGCAGAAACTGTCTATCCTCTGGCGCACTGAGCGACAAACGTCTGAAACAGCGCCAGCTGTTTCGGATCATGAATCAGCCGTTCCGGATGCCACTGCACAGCCAGAATTCCCTCTTTTTCAATTCCTTCGATCAGTCCGTCCTCACTGCGGGCGCTGACGGTAAATCCCGGCGCCAGCTGATCGATATTCTGATGATGGAAGCTGTTCACCGGATGCCGCTCTCCAAAAAGTTCGTGCAGCCGTGTCCCGGGTTCAAAACAGGCGTCATGAAACGTCGCATTCATCGGCAGCCCGGGCTTTGCCTTGTTCTGCTGGTGTCCTTGCGGCCGCAGCGAGGGCACCTGGGTGTTGATATCCTGATACAGCGTTCCGCCAAAGCAGACATTGATGCTCTGAATGCCGCGGCAAATTCCCAGAATTGGCTTGTTTCTGGCGGCAAATTCTTCAATCAGTCCCAGATCCAGCTCATCCAGCCGCGGATCGGTCGTCTGAGTTGCAGGATGACGTGACTGATGAAACAGCGCAGGATCCAAATCCTCTCCGCCGGTAATCAGCAGGCCGTCAAATCGCTGCGCAATCTGCTGAATCGCTTCCCTTTCTCCATAACTGACCATCACCGGAATTCCTCCGGCAGCCAGCACCGCGTCAAAATAACTCTGATTATCAAAAATCCGGTTCTGTCCTTCAAAAAAGCCCATTCGCGCGCTCAGCGCAATGATCGGTTTGTTCATCGTTCTTCTCCTTTTCTGCCTACCAGACTATTATAGTCGACAATGAAAAAAAATCACACACTTTAACATAATTTCGCCATAATTCGACTATACTTCATTGATATAGTATAGGCAGCAAGAGGGAAACGCTCTTGCCTGTACGATAACCTCTTCTCCTACAGAACAAACATAATATCCCCTTTTGAAAAAACATTATCGTACAGAACATTCTATCCCCTTATTAAAAAGAAAAAAGGCTCAGGAAACAGAGCCTTTTTTCTTTGTCTGTTCCTGTTCCCCGGCCCAGCGCAGCAGAAACCACGCGATCGTCACCAGCGAAATCACCGTTCCCCAGCGTTCGATGTCCACCACATAGCCCAGCCAGAGAAGAGCGCCGCTGATCAGAAAACTGCGGCTCAGCCGGGCCAGCGCGTCACTGAGCAGAAACCGGATCAGCGGCATGGCACTCATCCCGGCCAGATAAGCCAGAATAAAATCGGGAATCGGCGTAATCCCGCCGATCAGCACAGCCGCCACTCCATACCGGTTCATCAGCTGCCGTCCCCGCTCCATCTGCTGTGGGGAAGTCCAGCGGCTCAGCATTGTCCGCTGCGCCCCTTTCCCCAGCTGATAGCCGATCCATCCTCCCACCGCAGTCCCTGCCGCCCCTTCAAGAGAATACAGAAGCCAGCCGGCGGGATTGCGAAGAATCATTGGAATCAGCACCACTTCCAGCGACGGCAGCGGCAAAAACGCTTTAAGGCAGGCGTAAAGAATCAGTCCTCCCTGCCGGATCCATTCTGAAAGCTCGATAGGCCTCTCCTCCCTCGTCGATCAGTTCTCTCAGGTCTTCAATTATATGATCGGCGGCAAACGGATATGCCATGGCTTGCTGACGGGTGTGTACGCCGGTGGTTACCAGAATCGTTTTGATCCCGGCATTGACCCCGCACAGAATATCGGTTTCCATGTTATCGCCGACAATCACAACCTCCTCGCGGCTCATTCCCAGCTGTCTTAATGCGCCGGTGACGATCGCTTCATGCGGCTTGCCGATTTTCACCGCTTCCCGGCTGGACGCATATTCCATCAGCGCGACCACCGAGCCGTTGCCGCAGTTGGCGCCTTCCTCGCTCAGAAGAATCCGGTCGTTGTTGGTTCCGACCAGAATTGCTCCCTTCAGCACTTCCCGCAAAGCCTGCGAATACTTCTGCCAGTTTCCCTGTTTGTCCAATCCCACAAAAACCAGATCCGCATCGTGATCCACCAGCTGATACCCGTTGTTTTCCAGCGCCTCTTGCAATCCGTCGGCGCCGATCATCAGCGCTCTTTTCTTTTCCGGAAAGCGGCGGATCATCGTATCGCTGGCCGCCATGGCCGAGGTGTAAAAATGCCGGGGCTCAATTCCCTGATATCCGATGTTCAGCATATGCTGTGCAGCCTGAACCGGCGTTCTGCCGGAATTGTTGGTCAGAAACAGAAACGGAACATCGTGTTCCAGCAGCCAGTCAATCCAGATTTTCGCGCCCTCAATGATCTGAGTGCCGCGATACATCGTCCCGTCCAGATCAATCAGATACCCTGTTCTTTTCATGATTCATCCCCCTGTTTTTCATTGCTAAGGGTATCACATTCCCGCTCTTCCCGCAAGAAGCTGCGACGGTAAGCGGCCGGCGTCTGTCCTTTAAGCTGACGGAAACAGCGCGGAGCCATGTTCCGTTTGTTCCTTTCGGCGCTGATCCGTAATGACCCCCGGAACCGACAGTGCCATTCTGCCATCCCCCTTTTCCATCCATGACGATATTCTCATAGTAAAAGCGAATATTTTCCTATGATTTCTCATTTATTGATAATAAAATGGTAGTAAAGCCGACAGTAAAAGTCAAGCTTGCATGATAACACGGAGGGCACGATTCATGGCACAAATCAAAATCGCTTTTTTCGATATCGACGGAACGATGATCGACATGCAGAAAAAAAAGATCAGCGGCCGGATGGTCCAGACGCTGCATCAGCTGCAGCAAAACGGGATCCGCATCTGTGTGGCGACCGGCCGGGCTCCGATGACGCTGCCCTGCTTTCAGGATGTTGCCTTTGATCTCTGGCTGACCTTCAACGGTTCGCTGTGCTACGACAGCCGCCGGACCCTGATCCGCAATCCATTGCTGCCCTCGGATGTGCATACCATCATCGCCAATGCCCGCTCCATCAACAGACCGGTATCGCTGGCGACCGCCAGCCGGCTGGCCGCCAACGGCGCCGATCAGGATCTGATCGATTATTACGCCATTTCCAAACAGCGGGTGGAGAATGCCGAAGATTTTGATGAGGTTGCCTGCCAGGATGTCTATCAGATCATGATGGGATGCCGGAAAGAAGAATACGCCCGGATCATGAAAGACGTCCAGAACGCAAAAATCGCCGCCTGGTGGGATCGGGCAGCGGACATCATTCCGGCCAACGGCGGCAAGGGAATCGCCGTCACAGCGCTGTTAAGACAGCTGGGATTGCGTCGGGAAGAGGCGCTTGCTTTTGGGGATGGAGAAAACGATATCGACATGCTTCAGGCAGTCGGACACGGCGTCGCGATGGGCAACGCTTCCCAGGCCGTGAAACAGGCCGCAGAAGAATGCTGCGGCCCGGTCGAGGAAGAAGGCATCACCGAATACTGCCTGCGTCATCATCTGATCTGACAGCCGGTGAACACCGGTGGATTTACGCCTGCAAGCTCAGCGCCTTGCGGGCTTTTTTAAACAGCAGAATCAAAACGATTGCTGCCAGAGAAAACGCAGCGACAACCAGCAGCGCCGCGTCATAGCCGATCCGCTCGGACAGTGCGCTGCAGAACACCGGCATGATCAGCAGCGACAGTCCCATGTAAACGCTCATGGCGGCCATCTGTCCGCTGGATTTGATTTTCTCGCTGATGATCTGATCGATCATGATCTTGGAACTGATGATCACGATCGGAAAGGTCACCATCTGCAACACGGCGGCCGCGATCATCCACCATGGATTCTGAATCCAGCTGTAGATCACAAAGCGAATGCCGAACATGACGGACGCAAACAACATCAGAATGACCGGATCCACTTTTTTCATCAGCTTGTCGCCAGCCAGAAGAACAGGGATTTCCATCAGCGACTGCAATCCCCACTTGGCGCCGACATGGAAGCTGGTACCGCCGATCGCCAGAATCTTGTCGACGACGATGTACATATCTGCCGTCCCCATGCCAAACAAAACCAGCAGAATCAATACCAGCAGAACATAGGCCCGGTTGTGAAGCAGTTCTTTCAGATCGGCAATCCGGATGCGCTTGCCGCTGGCCCGTTTTGCATCCTGCTGCCGCCAGGCAAAAAACAGGGTCACTGTCGAAGTCACAAACACCAGCGCCGCAATGACCGGAAAGTCAAACCAGTTCAGCAGCGAAGCGGCCGCCCAGCTGCCGATAGCCCATCCCAGCGCTCCCCAGGCATGAATCCGGCTGTATTGCGGCTTGGTCTGATCGATCTGCAGCACCCACGTATCTTCCAGCCCCTGCCATGTCCGGGCAATGCCGCCGGTCAGCGAAATCATCGCCAGCAGATACCAGAACTGCGGCCAGCGGAAGCTGAACAACGTCACATCCGCCGCGAAGAAAACAAAAAAGCTGATCAGGAAAAACCAACGGCAGCCCTTGAACTTGTCGGAGAGATAGCCGAACAGAAACTGCGAGATCAGCGTTGAAATCGCCATGGCGGACAGAATGATCCCTTTCCGGGTTCCTTCAAACCCCATTTCTACAAGATACGGGATCATCTGTGTAGTTCCTATTGCGCCGGCGGCATAGGAAAACAGGAAAAGTCCGTTAAACTGAAAGACAGCAGTTTTTTTCTTCATGGTCCACCTCGAAAGTTATTGTTCCCCTTTTGCGCGCCGCTCATGCGCCGCAACATGAACTTTTCAGAATTAACGATTCTTTTCCCCGGGCGCATATGATAAAATAACAAAGCGAAAGGAGCTTGCATGAAAAAAATTCTGCTTTGTCTGATCTTGCTGCTTTCTGTGATAACCGGAGCGGTTCTGATGTATTTCAACGCTGTTTATGTTTCTCCGCAGACAATCCAGATCCGGTATGAATCCATTGCCTCGCAACAGATTCCGGAAGATCTGGACGGACTGCAGATTCTGTTTTTTTCCGATGTTCATTATAATGCCTTTGTCGATGATCAGCGTTTTGATGAGATCCTCGACCGTATTCGTTCCGTCAGTGCGGATGTCATTCTTTTCGGCGGTGATCTGTTTGATCACCCGGCCAACAACTGGCCTTCTGAAGCAGTACTGGATCACGCTCTGACCCAGCTTTCCGCCCTGGAAGCGCCGCTGGGCAAGTTTGCCGTCCTCGGCAATCATGATCTGGAATCGGAAAGCACCGAACAGCTCATTTCCACCCTGCTGTACAACGCTGGTTTTGAAGTGCTGAACAACCAGTCGGTTCATATCCGTAACCGCGGCAGTCAGGCCATTTCCCTGGTTGGACTGGAAAGTCAGCTGCTCGGCAATCCGGATCCGGAAGCAGCCTACCAGAACATTTCACCGGATTCCTTTACGATCACGATCTGCCACACCCCGGATACCGTGCTGCAGATTCCTCAGGACCAGACGGATCTGATGCTGGCGGGACACAGTCATGGCGGTCAGGTTGTGCTGCCGTTTTTCGGACCTCTCTACAAGCCCAGCTATGCTGAGCGCTACTATCGCGGACAGAGTCAGATCGGTGATATTCTGCTGGATGTTTCCAACGGCACCGGCACGACCCGGATGGATATCCGGCTGTTCGCCCCGGCGGAAATCGTCGTCTTCCAGCTTGTTCGCGAAGAACTCGAAGCCACTGCGCAGCCTTCCGGTGAGCCGGAAACCACGCCGCAGACAACCGACCAGCCGCAGTCCTGATATCTCAGCTGTCATAAAATCAACTAACGCCCGGGAGAAATTCCCGGGCGTTAGTTCATGTCGGCTGTAATGAAGCTTATTTCAGATGAGCGCTCATCCAGTCAGTGATTTCATTCAATCGTTTCATCCGGTGCAGCGGCTTGCCGGAACGGCTCAGCTCATGATTTTCTCCATGGAAGTAGACCAGCCGTGTCTCAATGCCCAGATCGGCCAGCGCCGTAACCATCTGCAATCCCTCTGCCATCGGGCAGCGATAATCTTCATCCGAATGAATAAACAGCGTCGGCGTCGTACAGTTGCGTGCATATTTCAGCGGAGAGTGATCCCACAGCTGTTCCGTATGATCATAAATGTTGCCATCCTGCTGATCCGGTCCGAAGGTAAAACCGATATCGGAAACACCGTAGAACGAAATCCAGTTGGCAATGCTGCGCTGACTGGCGGCCGCAGCGAAGCGATCGGTATGGCCGATAATCCAGTTGGTCATAAATCCGCCATAGCTGCCGCCGGTCACGCCCAGCCGCTTTTCATCGATCGCCGGATAACGGCGCAGAACTTCATCGGTAAAGTCCATGATGTTGCGGTAATCACACGTTCCGTATTTTCCGCGCAGATCCGCAAACACGTTGTCACGGCCATCGGAACCGATCGGGTTGCAGAAGAAAACGAAGTACCCTTCATTAGCCCATACCTGCATTTCATGGTAGAAAATTTCACCATAGGCGGTTTTCGGACCGCCGTGAATATCCAGAATCGCCGGATATTTTTTTGCCGGGTCATAATCCTTCGGCTTCAGCACCCAGCCGCAGATATCGACTCCTTCTGATGCGACCGTCACTTTTTCCGGCACCGCGACGTATTTGTCTTTCAGCACGTCCTCGTTGAAGCTGGAAATCTGCGTCAGGCTGTCGGACGATGGATCCCACTGGTACACTTCCTGCAGTTTCTGCCCCAGCATGGCGATCATCACGATGGATTCTTTCTGCAAAGCGAAACTGTCAATGGATCCCTGCGGCTGCACTGCCGGCTGAATCTGTCCGTCGCCGTTCAGTCTGTAAATATGACCGCTGTCTTCCCGCGTCGTCAGGAAATAGGCGGTTTCATCTCTGATCTCAAAACCGCTGCCGGAACCATAGCGGCAATCCGAGCCGACTGACGATCCCTGACTGTATTCATATTCGGCCAGCAGCGTGAGCTGATGATCTTCCAGCCGGTAGAAATACGGATTCTCGTTGTTGCCATGCCGCCGGTTTTCCGATGCGACCACAAGAATGCCGTCTTTCATCCAGCGGGCATGACGCAGTGAAAACGTCTTGTTTTCAAAAAGACATTGCGTCTGATGGCTGGTGCAGTCATACAGATAAACGCTGTTTTTGCGCTGCGGACGGCGGGTATACTCTTCACCGGTATACAGAATCTGATCGCCGCGAACATCCACCGAACTGGTTGTGAAATACCGGCCGGTGATCGGTTTCAGCGATCCGTCGGCACTGTCAAACAGATACAGCGTATTGCGCAGCTTGTTGGTAAAACCGCCGCCATTGGACCAGAACGGAATCTCATCCACAATCTCATAATCCGCGTTGTCGCGCCGCTCTTTCATCACCGCTTCCCGCTGCGATTCGTCCATCGCCGCAAAATCGCCGATCGCCGCGTCGGTCTGCGCCTTGATCAGGTACCGCGATCCGCCCAGTTTCCAGATTCCGCCGGCTTTCAGCGGAACGCTGAAGGCCTTGATGGCCTCGCCGCCCAGAATGGAAATCCGGTAATAAGCGGTATACGGTTCATGCGCCGCCGCCTTTTTGCGATCTTCCTCATCCCGGCACGCTGGAAACAGCAGCGTCTGATTATCCTCAAAGATAAAACTGCTTTCCCTGTCCATGCCGGTCAGCTGAATGAACTGCTGCTGCTTGCGAATCCAGATGTTGCTGATGTAGCCGTTGCTGTCCGGATCACAGCGGGAAACCGTCAGCGCTATCTGATTGCCGTCCGGTGAAACGGTCAGATTGGAAAGAAACTGGTAGCGGTAAAACTCATCTCTTGCAATTTTATCCATGGTGTTGTTCCCCCTTATTCATAAAAGCCTCGATCTCTTCGGTGGTGCGCATCAGTCCGGCAGTCAGGTTCTGCGAACCGTCCTGCGTCACAAGCAGATCATCCTCAATCCGGATCCCGATGCCTTCCTGTTTTACATACAGTCCCGGCTCCACGGTAATCACCATTCCCGGCTGCAGCGCTGTTCCTGCCACACTGGCGTCATGAGCATCCAATCCCAGATGATGAGAAACGCTGTGATAATAATAGTCGCCCACCGTTTTGCCGTTGTCCAGCAATCCTGTCGGCGGCAGCGCCTGCTGGTACCAGTTGACCAGCACCTGATTCAGCTGTCCCAGCGTGATGCCCGGACGGACCGCCTCGATCACTTTCCGCTGCCCCTGTAAGACGATGTCGTATATTTCCTTCTGCCTGGCCGTAAACCGGCCGCTGGCTGGAAAGGTACGGGTGATGTCCGCGCAATAATGATCCACGGCGGCGCCCAGATCGCACAGTACCAGACTTCCCGGCTCGATGATGGCGTTGTTATCGCTGTAATGCAGCACGGTGGCGTGATGGGCGCTGGCGCAGATCGTCGGAAATGCGTGTTCACGAATCCCCTGTTTCATTAAGGCAAAATCAAAAACCCCCTCCAGTTCGGTTTCGCTGATGCCTTCCGCGCAATGGCGCATCATCACCTTCACCGCCGTGATCGTCGCCTCCGCCGCCTGCCGGATCCGCTCGATTTCCTCCTCTGTCTTGATCATCCGCAACTGGGCCAGCGTTCTGTGCAGATCACAGACCTGCGCCGCCGGATAACGCTCAGACAGCTGCCGGGCAAACTGATAAGCTGGGTCCACCTGCTGATACCAGCCCTCGCACGACAGATCCAGACCGACCTTCACCGGCTGCGACGAAGAAAACAATTTCATCTGCCGGTACAGAAAGCTTTCCAGTTGTTCCTGCGGAAGGACGCGGTTCACTTTGGCAATCGCACGGCTGTGCTCCGGCTCCATCCGTCCTCCCACCCAGCGTGCCAGATCAGGATCCGGCATCGGCTGAAACAGCACAGACTGAACGGAAGTTTCAGTTTTGATCAGCACCAGCGCCATCTGTTCCCCATCCAGACCGGTCAGATAGGCAAAATTACGGTTGACGCTGAATGGATAGTTTTCATCAGCCGAACGAACCGGCGCCCGTCCGGAAAAGAAAACAGCCAGCGATTGCGGCGGCAAGCTGTCCATGACCGCCATTCTGCGTTGTTGAAAATTCATCGGCACTCCTTTCCGCAGCGCTCAAACAGCGCCGCAATTCGTCCCAGATCGGCACGCTCAATGCCGTAATGGGTGACCAGCCGCCACACGCCATGATCCGGCGGATTGACAAGGATTCCCTGATTCCGAAGTTCCCGGACCAGCCGCTGTTCATCCAGCGGCGGCTGGGTCGTGAAAAAAACCATGTTGATATCCAGCCGGTTCTCATCAACGTCAAACCCGTCCAGTTCGTTCAGCATGGCGGCCAGCAGGCGGGCATGCTCATGATCTTCCGCCAGCCTCAGGCTCATCTGATTCATCGCCAGCAAACCCGCTGCCGCCAGAAAACCCGCCTGCCGCAGTCCGCCGCCCAGTTTCTTGCGGTCTCGCCGCGCCTGGGCGATGAAATCGCACGAACCGCACAGCATGGCTCCTACCGGAGCGCACAACCCCTTGGAAAGACAGAAGGTCACCGTATCGGCACAGGCCGCCAGCTCGCTGATCTGAACGTTCAGGCTTACCGCGGCGTTGAACAGCCGCGCTCCATCCAGATGAACCTTCAGTCCCAGCGCCTTCGCCGTTTCATAATCCTGCCGCAAAAGCGGCAGCGAAACGACGGTGCCGTTGGACAACGCGTTTTCCAGACAGAGCAGCGAGGAAGGCGGCTCATGGATGTCATCAGGGCGGATGGCATCGCGGATATCCTGCGGGTAAATGCGATCGTCAGGATGATCGATGGTACGGCTCATGCACTGACAGATCTGAGCCAGATGCCCCGCCTCATGAGTCATAATGTGCGCACGGGCGCCGAGAATGACCTCATCCCCACGGCGGGTCTGCGACATCACTCCCAACAGGTTGCCCATCGTTCCGCTGCTGACCAACAGCGCCGCTTCCTTGCCGGTTCTTTCGGCAGCCTGACGCTGCAGTTCATTGACTGTCGGATCATCGCCATACACATCATCGCCGACCTCTGCCTCCATCATCGCCTGACGCATGGCCAATGTCGGCTGCGTTACCGTATCGCTTCGTAAATCCAGGATTTTCATCATGTCACTCCAGTCCTGATTTTCATTATAGTGAAATCAACGTCGCTTTTAAAGCGTTTCTGATGATTTCCAGACGGTTCTTTCTGACTTTTTTCATTTTATCAATGAAACTGTTTTCATTGGGTATGCCGATTTCCTTCTTCGTTTTCATCGCTATTTATGGTAAAAGAAAGCACACCGTTTGCCGGAAAACAAAACAGGACGAAAATCCGTCCTGTTTTTACGATTCCGTCAGAGCCTGAATGATTGCGGCGGCCGCTTTTTTGCCGGCGCCCAGCGCCAGAATGACCGTGGCTGCGCCGCTGACCGCATCGCCTCCGGCGTAAACACGATCCATCGAAGTTTTCTGATTCGCATCGACTATCAGACAGCCGCGCGAGTCCGTTTTCAGCCGTGGCTCGCTGCTGACCAGCAGCGGATTGCTGGTCGTTCCCAACGCCATCACCACGCTGTCGCAATCCAGCGTGATCGTTTGGCCGCTGCCGACCGGCCGGCGGCGGCCCTGTTCATCCTCTTCGCCCAGCGTCATGATTTCCAGCTGAACCGCGCTGACAAAGCCGTCCTGGTTTTGAGTGATCGAGGTGGGGTTGTGCAGCGTCAGAAACTCAATTCCTTCCTGCTGCGCATGCTCAATTTCTTCACGCCGGGCCGGCATTTCCTTCATCGAACGGCGGTAAACCACCGTCACCCGACTTCCCAGCCGGCGAATGCAGCGGGCGGCATCCATTGCGACATTACCGCCGCCGACCACTACAGTATGCCGGCTGGCAAACAATGGCGTCGCATACCCCGGTTCACAGGCTTTCATCAGGTTGATCCGTGTCAGCACCTCGTTGGCACTGAAAACCCCCGCCGCGTTTTCTCCCGGGATGTTCATAAACCGCGGCAATCCGGCGCCGCTGCCGATAAACACCGCTTTAAACCCTTCCTGCATCAGCTCATCCATCGTGATCGTCTTCCCGATGATCACATTGGTTTCGATCCGTACTCCCAGCTGCCGCAGCTGCTGCAGCTGATCGTCAACAATCGCCTTGGGCAGACGAAACTCAGGAATACCATAGCGCAATACCCCGCCAGCCTCGTGCAGCGCTTCAAACACCGTCACCTCAAAGCCGGCCTGCGCCAGATCCGACGCACAGGCCAGTCCTGCCGGTCCGCTGCCGACAATCGCCACAGCGATGCCGCTGGATTGAGGACGAACCGGCGGATGCGGCTGATGATGATCAGCGGCATACCGTTCCAGACGGCCAATCGCGACCGCCTCGCCCCGCACTCCCCGAACACAGTATTTCTCGCACTGATTCTCCTGCGGACAGACCCGGCCGCAGATCGAAGGAAAACTGTTGGTGCGGGTAATGATGTCATAAGCGTCATCCACCTGATCCTCTTTCAGCGCCCGGATAAACTCCGGAATCGCGACCGAGACCGGACAGCCCTGCGTACAGGGATGATGCACGCACTGCAGACAGCGATCCGCCTCCGCCTTCATCTGCGCATAAGTATACCCCAGCGCGACCTGGTGAAAATGCGTGATCCGTTCCTGCGCATCCCGAACAGGCATCGGTGTTTTCTGATTTTGCATGTTGGCCATATCAGCGCGCCTCCTTCAGATGACAGACATGATCCGGCCGATAGGTATTGTTGCGCTGCATCAGCTCGTCAAAGTCAACCTGATGGCCGTCAAAATCGGGACCGTCAACACAGGCAAAGCGAACCTTGCCGCCGACGCTGACCCGGCATCCGCCGCACATTCCGGTTCCGTCGATCATAATCGGGTTCAGCGAAACAAGCGTTTTGATGCCATAGGAGCGGGTCAGCCGGCAAACGTTTTTCATCATGATCACCGGTCCGATGGCGATGACCAGATCATACCGCCGTCCCGCATCCAGCTGCTGCTGCAGCGCATCGGTCACAAACCCCTTGTTTCCGGTACTGCCATCATCGCTGATCAGGATAAAATCATCCGCCACCGCTTCCATTTCCTGACGCAGAATGACCAGCGATTCATTTTTAAACCCGGCGATCAGATCAACCCGCGCCCCATTGAGGTGGCAGGCTTTGGCGCTGGGATAAGCGATAGCGCAGCCCACTCCGCCTCCGATCACGCAGACACTGCGCGCGTTATGAAAGTCAGTTGGCCGGCCCAGAGGTCCTGCCAGATCCCGGATCTGATCGCCCTGCTTCAGTGCGCAAAGCCGTCTTGTGGACTCCCCGGCCGCCTGAACGATAACAGTAATGCTGCCTTGCTGAACGTCAAAATCCGCCACTGTCAGCGGAATCCGCTCCGCCTTTTCATCCTGATGCACAATGACAAACTGTCCGGGTCTGACCTTTCCGGCAATCCGCGGCGCTTTTAGTTTCAGCAGCGTTACCTGCTCATTCAGCTTTCGTGCTTCCAGCACTCTCATTCGGCGTCTCTCCTCTCTTTCCACACCGGCGCGGTTTAAAGCAGCCGGACTCCGCCGGCCGGACGGATCATCAGCTCATGACAGCAGCCGCTGCCAAAACAGTTTTCCATCAGACCGCGATAGGTTTCCAACAGATCGTTCGGTACAAAAGCCTGAATCGTTCCGGCCAGTCCGCCGCCATGAACCCGCCAGGCTCCTCTCTCAGCCAGCACATGCTCAGAAACCGCCAGCGCCAGCGACAGAGACTGATGACGGATATCCGAAGGACTGTACACATTCTGCAGGTACATGTAACTGGAACGCCCCGATTCCCTGACCAGTTCGAAAAAGCGGTGAAGATCCTTCCGCTGCAGCGCCTCAACTTCCAGCGGCACCCGCTGATCTTCAGCAAAGAAATGCATCGCTCTTAACAACGCCCGGTCATTGTCCAGCGCCTGACGCACCTCACCGATACGCCGGTAGAATTCTCCGCTGTCCACTTCCCGCAGCACATCCTTGCCGAAAAAAGCGGCAACCTGTTTCATTTCCTGCGGCATCAGGCCGTATTCATCCGAAAGATTGGCGTGATCCTGACGGGTATCCACCAGACAGAGCGTAATCCCGCTGGCCGCGAAATCAAAATCAATCTGCCGTACCGCGACATGCTCCGGATCCTGAAAATCAATCGTGACAAAACTGCCCACCGAACAGGCCATCTGATCCAGCAATCCGCTCGGCTTACCAAAATACACGTTTTCCGCATACTGTCCGATGCGCGCGATTTCCTCCGGCGGCACCTGCCCCTCGTTATACAGATGCGAAAGAATGGTTCCGATCAGCACTTCAAAGGCTGCAGACGAAGAAATTCCCGATCCCTTGAGCACGGTGCTGTCGGAAACGGCCTGAAATCCGCCGATTTTCCATCCGTTTCTGACAAATCCGGCCAGCACTCCGCGAATCAGCGCTTCCGAACTATTTTTCTCCTGTTCATGCACAAACAGATCTTCCAGCGATACCAGCTGAATTTCAAAGCCTTCAGAAAGAAAAACCACTTCCCGATCCGGCCGCACACCGGCCGCTGCCAGCACATCCATGTTCACGCTGGCCGCCAGCACCCGGCCATGCTGATGGTCGGTATGATTGCCGCCGACTTCCGTTCTTCCCGGCGCGGAAAACAGCCCGCACGGTTCAGCGCTGAATTCCTGCTGATAACGCTCGATCAGCCGCAGACAACGCTGCCGGGCCTGCTGCTGAGCATGACCGTACAGCCGGCCGAACTGCTGCGACTGCTGAAGTCTGTCTTTCATCTCTGTTGTCTTCATTTTCTCTCCCCTGTCTTATGATATTCAAATTCAAAAGCGGTGACATGATCATACACCTCACCCGGACGCAGGATGGATTGCGGATGAGCGCGATGAACATCATCCGGATAAAACTGCGTCTCAAAACAGATGGCGCACTGCGCGTCATACCGATCACCGTTCCGGCCCACCGCGCCATCCAGGAAGTTGGCCGTGTACACATGCATATCCGGCATATCCGTCATCACCCGCATCGTCAGCGCCCCGCACCGCAGCTGCGCCGCCTGCTTCCAGCCGCTGCCCTGCAATACAAAGTTGTGATCCAGACCACCAGCCACACGCAGCTGCGGATGATCCTGCCGCAGACATGCCGTCACACTGCGCAAACTGCGAAAATCAAACGGAGTATCTGCGACTTCCATCGTCTGATGCTGTGTGCAGCCCTGCTCATCCAGAAGGCCAATCCGTTCAGAGGCAATCTGCAGCTGATGCCCCTGCAATGTCGGCTGTCCCTGAGCAAGACAGAAATACGCATGGTTGGTCAGAGACACCGGCGTCGCCTGGTCGGTCTGCGCCCGGCTGTGAATCCTCAGCTGACGTTCTTTGAGTTCGTAGGTCACCTCAATGCGCAGCGTTCCCGGAAAATGATCCTGTCCCTGCGGGCTGATCAGCGTCAAGGTCAGCGCCTGTTCCTCATGATGACTGACCGTCCAGATCTGCGTATCCAATCCGATCTGGCCGCCATGCAGCGTGTTGCCGTGGTCGTTGGCCATCAGCACGTATTCCCGCTGATCCAGCGTGAAGCGGGCGCCCCGGATGCGATTGGCGACCCGGCCTACCATCGCGCCCATATACCGCACCGACTCATAACCGCTCACCTGATCAAAGCCCAGCACCACGTCCGTCTGCGCTTCCTTCACCCACAGCGACACCAGCGTCGCTCCATAATCGCTGATGCGCACCTTCAGCCATGGGTTTTCAATCTCATACCAGCGCGGCTGCCGGCCATCCCGGCACTGTCCGAAATTTCCCGTTCTCATCAAAACACCATTTTCTCGAAGGCATTCTGCGCCGCCTTCTGTTCCGCCTTTTTCTTGGAGCTTCCCTTGCCGCTGCCCAGCACGATGCCATCCAGCTTGACCTGCACCTCAAATTCAGGCCGGTTGGACGGTCCGGTCATGCTGACGACTTCATAGCTGACTGTGCGCCGCGTATCCGACTGCACATATTCCTGCAGCCGGGTTTTATAATCCACGATCAGCGGTTCTTCCGGATGTTCCAGATGCGGCGAGATCACTTCGCTGAGAATGTTGTCGATCGGCGCCATGCCGCCATCCAGATACAGCGCGCCCAGCATGGCCTCAAACATGTCGGCGATGATGGAATCCCGCTGCCGGCCGCCGCTTTTCTCCTCTCCGACTCCCAGTTTCAAAAACGCGTTCAGATTCAGCTGCCGGGCATACATCGCCAACGCTTCCTCACACACCAGCTGCGCTCTGAAGGTCGTCATATGCCCTTCATCCAGCGGCGGATCCAGGCGGTACAGCTTATCGGAAACCCACAGCTGCAGCACCGCATCACCCATGAATTCAAGCCGTTCGTTGTCATGTTTCAGCTGTTTATGTTCATTCACGTAGGAGGAATGCACAAACGCCTGCTCGATCAATCGATGCTGACGGCAGACAATTCCCCGCGCTTCAAGCCACTCTTCAATTCTCATGTTGTCGTCCTCTCTGATTCTGTCTTCATTATACCGTGATTAATCCATATACGAAATAGCCGATTGATTTTCCAGTTCGATTTTGCGCAGCAGTGCCGCATTGTCCGGATCCTGCGGATGATCCAGAATCCGGATCGCGTCCTGCCGGGCGGTCTGAATGATGCGGGTATCCTCGATCAGATTACCCAGCACCAGCCCCGGCACTCCGCTCTGCCGCGTTCCCAGCAGCTCTCCCGGTCCGCGCTGCTGCAGATCCTTCATGGCGATCTCGAAACCGTCGCTGTTGTCTTCCAGAATTTTTAACCGCGCCAGACTGTCCGGATCCTTGCTGGAAGTCAGAAGATAACAATATCCCTGACGGTTTCCCCGGCCGACCCGGCCGCGCAGCTGATGCAGCTGGGAGAGTCCGAATCGATGCGCATCATAGATGACCATGCAGCAGGCGTTGACGACATTGACGCCGACCTCAATCACCGTCGTGGAAACAAGAATCTGGATTTCATTGCGCTGAAAGCGGCGCATTGTCTGCTCCTTTTCCTCGCTGCTCATCCGGCCATGCATCAGCCCCAGGCTGGCCTTTCCGGCAAACGCCTGTTTCAGATGATCATAGATTTCTGTCGCGTTGCGTCCGTCAAAATGATCGTTATCCTCGATTGCGCTGCAGACGATATAAATCTGTCCGCCCTGCGCCAGCTGCCGCTGCAGCTCGCCCATCACCGGCTGCAGACTGTTGTGCGGAATCAGTCGGGTGATGACCTTCTTCCTTCCCGGCGGCATCGTAACGATAGTGGAAATGTCCATATCACCATAAATCGTTGAAGCCAGCGTCCGGGGAATCGGCGTGGCGCTCATTAACAGGAAATCGACTTTTTCTCCCTTTTCTTTCAGCGCGCGCCGCTGCGCGACGCCAAAGCGATGTTGCTCGTCAGCGACAACCAGTCCCAGCTTCTGAAACTGCACTTCTTTCTGAAACAGCGCATGCGTTCCGGCAACCAGGTCGGTTTCTCCCTGCGCCAGCCTCCGCAGCACCTCTTTTTTTTCCGCCTGCGGCAAGGAAGAATACAGCGCGTCGATCCGGATCGGCAGCCCGGCAAACAGCTGTTTCAGCGATTCGGCATGCTGGCGGGCAAGAATCTCTGTCGGCGCCATGATCGCTCCCTGATGACCGCTCAGCACGCAGGCGTACAGTGCCAGCGAAGCCACTAACGTCTTGCCGCAGCCGACATCCCCCTGCACCAACCGGTACATCACCTTCTCGCTGGCCATGTCTTCCAGAATATCGCGGACCGCGGTGAACTGATCGGGTGTCAGCGGATAGGACAGCCGGTTTGCCAGGGCGTACACCTGTTCCGGATCGAAACGCTTGGCTTGTTTGGATACCGGAGAGGTCTGTTGGCGGTGAATCATCTCCAGCAGCAGATGAAACCGCAGAAATTCCTCATATTTCAGCGTCCGCACCGCCTGACGGACTTCCTCCATCGAATTGGGAAAGTGCAGGCAGCGCAACGCCGTCCGCCGCGGCAAAAGCCGATACTGAGCGCGCAGCGAGGAAGGCACCTGTTCCTCTACATGTGACTGCGCCGCCAGAAATGTTTTTTTCATGATCTGCTGCATCATCTTCTGAGTGATACCCTCTTTCAGCGGATACACCGGCGTCACGCCCAGCTGCTGCTGCAGCGGCTGATGATTGTATGTCGTCGCTGTCAGCCGTCCCTGTCCCTGGTAAATACCGATCACCGTAACCCGCTCGCCAGGATTCAATCCCGCCGTCCAGGGGCGGTTGAATATCGTGACATCCAGAATTTCTTCTTCACATTCCAGCTGGAATTTGGTCATGGTCTTGCCGCCGCGAATCCGCAGCGACCGGGCCGGACGCACGATCACGCCTTCAATGATCACTTCCTGCCTGACTTTCCATTGATCAAACGGAATCCGCTCCCGCTGCTGATAGCGCAGCGGCACGCACATCAGGATCTGATCGCTGTCCGTCAGTCCCAGTTTTTCCAGCGCTTCCGTCTGTTTTGCGGTCATCTTCAGCTGTTTTAAGCTCAGCGCCATTGCGTCCCTCCTTTCCCTGACGTTATCGTTCTGATTGTATCACAAATCCGATCCGGCCAAAAGAAAATCCCTCGCCAGGAGGGATGATCAGACAGAGAGTCCGCTGTTATTCAATACCGAAAATGAAAGAATACACCGGCTGTCCGCCTTTTTGAATGTCCGTTTCCACACCGAACTGTTCTTCGATGTAAGTGCGGATCTGATCGATTTCCTCATCGGTCGCATCCTCGCCGGCAATCACCGTAACGATTTCCGATTCCTGATCGATCAGATGATCCAGTAAGCGCAGGCAGGCATCCATTTTATTCGGAGTGGAAATCACAATGGATTTATCGGCAATGCCCATATAATCGCCGGCGACAATTTCCATTCCGTCAAAGGTCGTGTCTTTGATCGCATACGTAATCTGTCCTGTTTTGACATGCTGCAGCGCGGCGGTCATCTCCGCTTCGTTTTCATCGGCAGACACCTCCGGATTGAACATGATGCAGGCAGACAGTCCCTGCGGAATCGACTTGGTCTGCAGTACGCGGATATCCTGATTTTCCATTACTGCCGCCGCCTGCTGAGCCGCCAGGATGATGTTGGAATTGTTCGGCATGATGAAGATATGACGGGCATGGATCTTCTGAATGGCCGCGACAAAATCCTCAGTAGACGGATTCATCGTCTGTCCTCCCGAAATCACCACATCCACGCGATATTCTTCAAACAGTTTTTTCAGTCCTTCGCCTGCCGCAACCGCAATCAGCGCAAATTCCTTTTCTTCCGCCGCCGCAGCGTTTTCCTGCAGGATCGTGTTATGCTGTTCCTGCATGTTTTCAATCTTCAGCTTGACAAACTCGCCATACCGCTGCGCGTAATTCAGCGCGTCGCCCGGGGTCAGCGTGTGCACATGTACCTTGACCAGATCGTCATCCTGCACCACGACAATCGACTCGCCCAGCCGGGCCAGCGCCTTCTTCAGCTTTTCCTCGGTGAAAGTGACCATGCCCTGTTCGGACAGACGCAGAATAAATTCGGTACAGTATCCGAATTCTTCATTTTCAATTTCCATCGCCGCCTTGGCCGTGGTGCTTTCCTTTTCTTCCATGACAAACGGATGGCCGTCCATGGCGGCCTTGAATCCTTCAAGAATCACAACCAGACCGGTTCCGCCGCTGTCGACGACACCGACTTCCTTCAATACCGGCAACAGCTCCGGCGTATTGGCCAGCGAAATGCGCGATTCATCCAGAATGCAGCTGAACACCTCTTCAATCGTCGCTTCCGGATGTTCTCTGACATACTGTTCCCCCGCGGCGCTGGCTTCCCGAATGACCGTCAGAATCGTTCCTTCCACCGGCCGCATGACCGCCTTGTAGGCAACCCGGCTGCCGTTGACAAACGCCGCTGCCAGATCCGCGGCATTCAGCTCTGTTTTCCCGTCCAGCGACTGATAAAAGCCGCGGAAAATCTGAGAGAGAATCACACCGGAATTTCCCCGCGCTCCCATCAGCAGTCCCTTGGACAGCGTTTTGGCCAGCAGGCTCAGATCGTCCGTACAGGCCTGAATGGCTTCCTTGACTCCGGATGTAAACGTCATCGACATGTTGGTACCGGTATCCCCGTCGGGAACCGGAAACACATTGAGCGCGTCGATCGCGTCATGCCGGTTGCTCAGATGCGCCGCCCCGCTGAGCAGCATCTCCTTGAAATCTGTTCCTTTTATCGTGTTCATGATACCCTCCGATTAACCGATAACCCGGACACCCTGAACATACACATTGACGGCAGCCAGGTCCTGTTCCAGCGTTTTCTCGAGGACATACTTAACTTTCTTCTGTACCTCGCTGACGACCTCGGAGACCTTAACGCCAAAGCCGATGATGATATATAAATCCAGTTCCATTCCCGCCTCGGTCCGCTTGACCACCACGCCGCGGGAATAGTTTTCCTTTTTCAGCAGTTCCGCCCAGCCATCTTTCAGCACCTTCTGAGAAGCCATGCCGACCACACCGTAGCATTCACTGACAACCCCTCCGGCCAGTGTCGCGATCGCTTCCTGAGAAATATTGATACTTCCGTAGCTGGTAACACGTTCTATAGACATGAACGATTCCTCCTTCGCATTCTTTATTATATCAAAGTATCTGACTTTTTCAAATTTCCGGTCTATTCCTCAGGATTTGTGTCAGAACTTTCATTTTCTGTCTGAGCCTGCGTGTCGCTCTGAGATTGCGAGCAGGGCTGAGTGTAGGCCGATTTGGACATTTCATCCACAAAAATGCACGCATCGCTCTGATTCAGATTGGAAACAATGCTGTTGTAGCTGTTCAGCACATCCATCGAATAATAGCTGGAAAAAAAACGGTTGCCATCCTGCATCAGAAGACAGATCATGTTGGGATCATAGGAGACTTCCACCTGACTGATCTCGGAAATCAGTGAGATCATGCCGGCATCAACCTCTCGAAACGCCATAGCCAGATCCGCTGTCTGCTCCTGGGACTCAAAACCGGTAATCAGCGGAATGCGGCCGATCAGCCCGGTCAGCGATTCATCCATCAGCGCCACCGTACCATCAGCAAACAGCACCTCGGGCTGATCGAGATAGCGATAACCGACCGGTTTGCGCTCTTCAATCGTGATGCGGATCTCATTGTGCGGACCATGGCTGACCGACGCCGAAGCGATCATCGGCGAAGCTTCCAGCCTGCTTTTCAGCTGCGGTGAAAACTGCAGCAGCCAGCGGCTGTTTTCATCAATCCCTGCCAGCGCAAGAATCTGCTGCCGGCTCAGATAGGACTGTCCTTCAATGCGGACGGTCTGTACCCGCGAGCGATCTGTTGTCCAGTAAACCACCGCCATCAGCACCAGCGCCGTCCATATCGCCAGCCGGAAAAGCTTTCGTTTCTGCGCGCGCAGCTGCTTCATCCGGGCCAGCCGCTTACGCTGCTCAATCAGCTGATCCACCGACGACAACGGTTCCGGCTGCTTTTTTTCTTCGGTTCTCACCAGTTGAATTTCTCCACTTCCAGGATCAGGTCCTCGTCAAACACTTCCTTCACCTGGCGCTGAATCTGCTCTACCAGCGCCATGAAATCCGCCGCCTTGCCATGATCGACATTGACGATAAAATTTACATGTTTCTCGCTGACCTGCACGCCGCCGATCTGTTTGCCGCGATAACCCAGCGCATCGATCATCTGCCAGGCCTGCCGCTGGGCCGGATTACGGAAAACACTGCCGGCGCTGGGCTTATCCAGTGGCTGGGAAGCCATGCGGCGCTGACGGCGGCGATCCATCAGTTCCCGGATTTCATTCTGATCCTGCTGCTGCAGATGCATTCTGACCGCCAGAATGATCCAGTCCGGATGCTGCTGAAATACCGAAGTCCGATAACCGAATCCGCATTCCTGCGCGCTCATCCAGACGCAGCTGCCGCCCCGGCAGACAAACACCTCGTCGATCACATCCGCCATGCAGCTTTTGTAAGCGCCGGCGTTCATAAACGTCGCGCCGCCCACCGTTCCGGGAATTCCGCTGGCAAACTCCAGTCCGGCCAGCGAATGCTTCATCGCTTCATAGGAAAGCGCAATGATGGAACAGCCGGCTTCCGCCACCACCGTTGTTCCGTCAAAGTAAAAATCATCCTGATAGCGGTCCAGCTTCAGAATCACCCCGTCATAATCCTTATCGGAACAGAGAAGATTGCTTCCCTTGCCGAAAATTTTATACGGAATATGCTGTTTGGCCAACAGCCGCAATATCTGCGTCAGGGCCAGCGTCGTCCGCGGATAAACGACCATTCGGGCGTTGCCGCCGATCCGCAGCGTGGTCAGCGTCGACATCGGAACGTATTCCGCCACCTCGCCATAACATCGCAGTCTTTCCAAACTGTCTCTCATTGCAGTCATCACACCTTTATTTCTGCTCAATCCAATCCAGAATCTGGCCGGCCGCATCGGGATGCCCCAGCTTTTTCGCCGCGCGACGCATGGATTCCTGGCGAACCGGATCAAAAACAACACTCTCTATTTTTGCGATTATTTCATCGTCTGTCAAGTCTTTTTCTTCGATCATCAAAGCCGCCCCGCTTTGCTGCAGCGCCCGGGCATTCAGCACCTGATGGTTATTGGGAACATAAGGGCTGGGAATGATGATTGACGGCAATCCCAGCACCGTGATCTCAGCGGCTGTTGTCGCGCCCCCGCGCACTACCGCCGCATCGGCGCAAGCCAGTACCCGCACCCCGTCAATATAGGGAACAAGACGGATATTTTCCGCTTCCGCCGTCTGACCTTTCATCCGTTCATACGCCGCCTTGCCTGTCACATACAGTATCTGATACGGCTTGCCGGCCATCTTTTTCAGCGCGGTGACCATCACCGCGTTGACGCTGTCCGATCCCAGCGACCCCATCACAATCACCACTAACGGCTGTTTCGGATTCAGCCCCAGCTGTCGGATCACCTGTTCATCCCGCTGAGCGCCCGCTGCCACGCTGGCCCGCGGATTGCCCAGAATCCGCGTTTTCTCCGGCGGGAACTGATCAAGATTCTCCTGATAACAGCCGACGATCTTATCGGCAAACCGGGCCAGAAACCGGTTGGCCTTTCCCGCATAGGAATTCTGTTCATGCAGCATCGTCGGCACATGAGCGGCATGCGCCGCCAGAATGACCGGCACGCTGATATAATTGCCAAACCCGATGCAGATATCCGGCCGGCAGCGCTGTACGATTCGCCGGCATTCGAAAAACGACTGAATCAGACACAGTACAGCCCGCATCCGATCTGCCGCCGAACCGTTCATTCCCCGGGCTCCAATCGCCTCAAACGGATAACCGGCGCGGGGAATTTCCGTCGCTTCCATCCGGTCCGCCGTGCCGACAAAAACAATTTCGGCTGCGGGATCTCTTTGTTTCAAGGCATCGGCCAGAGCCAGCGCCGGATAGATATGTCCGCCGGTTCCGCCTGTCGCTATCAGTACGCGCATCGCGTTTCACTCCCTTATCTGAAATATTATAGCATAGAACCGCCGTCCGCCAACTGTCATCTTCATGATTTGGCAATGCTCATCAGGATTCCCAGCGAAGCCATGATCATGACCAGCGAACTGCCGCCATAGGACATCAGCGGCAGCGTGATGCCGGTGACTGGAAACAACCCTACCACCACTCCCAGGTTGATCATCACCTGGATGGCAAACAGACTGATGATCCCGACCGCTACATAACAGAGAAACGGATCGCGGGCCTGCTTGGCAATGCGTACCCCTTCCCCGATGATCAGAAGATAGACCAGGATCACCAGCATGCCGCCGATCCACCCCAGCTCTTCCGCCGTGATGGCAAAGATAAAATCGGTCTGCGGCTCAGGCAGATAAAAATGCTTCTGCATCGACCGGGTCAGTCCCGCTCCCAATAATCCGCCCGGAGCAATGGCAAACAGCGACTGAATGATCTGAAATCCGCTGCCCAGCGGATCCTGCCACGGATCAAGAAACGAGGTAATCCGCGCCAGCCGGTAGGGAGCCGCCAGAATCAACCCGCTCAGGCCGACGCCTCCCAACAACGCCAGCCGGACAAAATACCGCATCGGCGCGCCGGACGCCAGCACGATGACCACAATGCTGCAGACCATGACCAGACCACTGCCGAAATCCGGCTGCAGCAGGATCAGCGCAAATCCCGCTCCGGTCAATACCAGCGGCACCCACAGATCTTTTCGCAGGCTTTTGACCCGTTCCCTGCCGGCCAGATGATCGGAAACCGACACAATCAGCGCCAGCTTGAAAAACTCCGACGGCTGCACGAGGAAGCTGCCCACGCCAAACCAGCTGCGCGAACCGTTGCGCTGAACGCCCAGTCCGGGAATCAGAACCAGCACCAGCGCGATAAAACACAGCGCCAGTATCGGTTTGTTGTACGCGCGCAGCCTGTTCAGATCCAGATGACTGGTCAGATTCATCGCGATCAGTCCCAGGATGGCAAACAGAGCCTGCCGCTGAACAAAATGCCAGGGATTGTTGTATTTCAGCTCAGCCCAGTATACCGAGCTGGAGGCAATCATCACCAGTCCGACAGCGACCAGCACCAGAATTTCCAGCAGCAGCAATCTGTTTTTTCGATGGAACATAAAAAAGCTTCACCTCTTTTCTACTGTATGCGAAAAGAAGATGAAACTTGAGTTTGATTCAGCGCGGCCGCAGCCAGCGGGAAATCCGGTTGCCTGCCAGCCAGGTCAGCTGCGGGTTGGGAAACAGCAGAAAAACCGCCAGAATTCCATATCCAACCCAGAACCACGACGAGGGCAACAGATATTCCACCAGCGGCATGACCAGCCGGCATTCCGCCGCCAACAGAACGATGTAGATCACCACACAGCTGAAAAAATAAATGACATGATGAATCAGCCGCATGACAAAACCTCCTGAAGCGGCAGCACAATCAGCTCTTTCTGCCGGATCTGCAGCTGCCGCAGATCCTCAATCACCCTGTCCGCCTCGGACAGATCCTGATCCAATAACGGATCCCGCAAGCCGATCACCCTCATGCCAGCCCGCTTGCCCGCCATCACGCCATTGCAGGAATCCTCGATGACCGTGCACTCCTCCGCCGCGACATTCAGTTTTCTGGCGCACAGAGTGAAAATAGCCGGATCCGGCTTGCTGGCGGGAAGCTGCGCTCCGCTGACAACCAGATCAAACGCCTGATCCAGTCCGCAGGCCGTCAGCACCTGCCGGATGGTTTCCATTGTCGAACTGGAAGCCAGTGCGCTGAGAATTCCCTGCTGACGGCAGCTTTGCAGCAGATCCCGGACTGCCGGGCGGAAAAGGGCCGCATAATCGATCGGATGCGCGCGGCAGTCGTCAAGATATTCCCGCCGCACTTGCGCCATGTCCTGTTGCGGATTCCATTGCGCGATGCGTTGCCAGTACAGGTCATTCGTACAGCCCATCAGCTGACGCAGCGCCTTCAGATCCACCTGAATGCCCTTGCGCGCAAACCATTGCCGGTCACGTTCTTCATAAGCCCTTTCGCTGTCCACAATGACGCCATCCATATCCCAGATCAGCGCTTTCATGGCTCATTCCTCCTCATCCGGATGAAACCGGCAGCAGCATTCCACCGCTCTTTGCCAGCGGCGATACAGCCGGTCTGCTTCCGGCCGCGAACGCTGCGGTTCAAAGCGCCGATCCAGCTTCAGGTCGGCCAGCGCCTGCTGACGGTTATCCCAGAAACCCACTGCCAGCCCCGCTAACAGCGCCGCCCCCAAAGCGGTCGTCTCATTGATTGTGCCGCGCAAAACCGGCGTTTGCAGCAGATCGCTCTGAAACTGCATCAGAAAATCATTGCGGACCGCGCCGCCGTCCACTTTCAGCTCTTTCAGCTGAATCGCGGCATCCTTCTGCATCGCTTCCAGAACATCACGCGTCTGAAATGCCAGTGACTGCAATGTCGCCCGGGTCAGATGGGCCGCCGTCGTTCCCCGCGTCAGTCCGAAAATCGCCCCGCGGGCCCGATCATCCCAATAAGGCGCTCCCAATCCGACAAAAGCCGGAACTACCACGACGCCCTCGCTGCTGTTGACCGAGGTTGCCAGCTCTTCGCTTTGCGCCGCGCTGTGAATCAGTCCCAGACCATCCCGCAGCCACTGCACCGCGCTGCCGGCGACAAAAATGCTGCCTTCCAGCGCATAGCTCACCTGTCCGTCGATTCCCCAGGCCAGTGTTGTCACCAAGCCATGCCTGGACACCACCGGTTTGCGGCCGGTATTCATCAACAGAAAACAGCCTGTTCCGTACGTATTCTTGGCCGATCCTGGTTCAAAGCACCCCTGTCCAAACAGCGCCGCCTGCTGATCTCCGGCCATTCCGGCAACCGGAACGGCCTGATTGAAAAAATGCGTCGGCTCGCACATGCCATACACTTCGCTGGAAGGACGAACCTCCGGCAGCATGCAGGCCGGAATCTGCAGCTTATCCAGAATCTGTTCATCCCATTTCAGATCAAAAATGTTGTACATCATCGTACGGGAAGCATTGGAGTAGTCCGTCATGTGACAACGTCCCTGCGTCAGTTTCCACAACAGCCACGTATCGATCGTCCCGGCCAGGAGTTCCTGACGCTGCGCTTTTTGACGCGCACCGGGCACCGTGTCCAGAATCCACTGGATTTTGGTCGCGGTAAAATACGGATCGATCACCAGTCCGGTTTTCGCACGAAACCATTCGTTGAGCCCTTCCTGTTTCAGCTGATCGCAGATCGGCGCCGTCTGGCGCGACTGCCAGACAATCGCATGATAGATCGGCAAACCGGTCTTTCGATCCCAGACGACCGCCGTTTCCCGCTGATTGGTAATGCCGATGGCAGCGATTTCTGCCGGATTGATATTTCCGGCCATCATCACCTCGGCCATGACCGCCTGAACGCTCAGCCAGATTTCGTTGGCATCATGTTCCACCCATCCCGGTTTGGGAAAAAACTGGGTAAACTCCTTCTGTGCCTGCGCACAGATACGGCACTGACGGTCAAAGACAATCGCCCGGGTACTGGTCGTCCCCTGATCGATCGCCAGAATGTATTGTTTCATCACAAACGCCCCGCTTTCCTGCCTTCCAGTTTAGCGAAAAATCTCTCCGTGCGCAAGTCCGCCGCCAGTCCCCGGATTCATAAAAAAGCCGCCCTTTCCGGCGGCGTCAGAATCAATAGGAAATCTTGTTGTGAATCAGCCGGCCCAGAATCTGTACCTTGCGGTCCATAACATCCTTGAAAGGAATGATGATCGGCTCGTAATCGTCGTTTTCCGGCTGCAGAATCATGTTGCCGTCCTTATAAAAAACCCGCTTCAGCGTTACTTCATCGTTCTCCAGCAGCACGACGGCAATCTGACCGTTATCGACGGAATTCTGACGCCGGATATAGACGCGGTCCCCCTCTTCGATGCGGGCGTTTTTCATTGAATCTCCAACCACATCCAGATAGAAATACTCGCCTCCCCGGGCCTCTTCCGCACTGACCCATTCATAGCCTTCCACAACCTGATCGGCAAACAGATCATATCCCGCTTTGACCGTTCCCAGTACCGGAATCCGTTCTCCGCTTCCTTCCTGACAGGTCAGATCTTCATTGATCAGCTTCTCGATGGACAGGTTGAAAAAATCCGCCAGCCGCTGCAGAACGCTCATTTTCGGCATGGAAGTCCCATCCTCCCATTTCTGAATGGTTGTGAATGATTTATATCCGAACTGATCCGCCAGCTCATTCTGTGAAATATGATACTTTCGACGCAGATATCGCAGGTTTTCCTTAAAAAACATCGCGCTCACCACCTACGTTTATTGTATCGGATGCCGGAAGCTTTTTCAACGGAAAGTTCGAACTTTTTTCAAGTCCCTGCCCTTTCCTTTATTTTCCTTCATGTTCAGCTTGAAATTGAATTGTTTTCAAGTAAAATGAAATCAGGAAGGGAGAAGATCATGATGAAAAAACAGTTTGTCCGGGTCAGCGGAACATGGGAAAAGGACGGTACCTTCATTCCGGCCGCCGTTTTATGGCAAAACGGAGTACAATATAAAATAGAAAAGATCATCCAGCGATGCCCTGCCGCCTCTTTGGATGGCAGCGGCGTTGGAATGCGTTATACCTGCCTGTTTTCTCATGGTCAGCGCCGGTATCTGTATTTTGACGAAAACCGCTGGTTCATCGAGAAATAAAAAGGCCTGAAGCCGGCCTTGGAAAGGAGCGGATACCATGTGCGGACGTTACCTGTTTTTTGACGGTCACAATCCGCGGATTAAAGCGTTATTGCGGCAGCTGGAAAAAACGACGGAAGACTGGCAGCGGGATGCCCTGAGTCTGGGCGAAGTGTTTCCCTCGCAGAAAAGCCCGGTCTGTCTGCTCGATGCGCGGCAACAGCCTTCGCTGACTGTCATGCGGTGGGGAATGCCCCGTTTTCAGGGCAGCGGACTGATCATCAACGCCCGCAGCGAAACGGCCGCCAACGCCCGCTGGTCCAGAGAGCACCTTCAGAATCATCGCTGCGTCGTTTTCGCCTGCGGTTACTATGAATGGGACAAAACGACCCGGCAGAAGCTGCTGATCACATTGCCAGAGCGAAAAATGTTCGCAATGGCAGGCTTTTATGCCGGCTTACCGCAGGATCCGCGCTTTGTGATCATGACCCAGCCTGCCAGCAGGCAGCTGGCCGGGATCCATGAGCGAATGCCGGTCATCCTGTATGAAGATCAGGCTGTCGCCTATCTGCGCCATCCGCTGCCGCGATATTCCCAACCGGCTATGCAGATCCAGCCCGCTCAGTAAACAGCGGCGGTCAGACAAAGATCCCAGTCAGGATCTCTGTCGGCCGCCGCTGTTTTTTTTATCTTTTAATATCCGATCCTCCGCCTGTTACAGGTCAAACAGCCGATCGTGATAGGCAATCTTCAGATGTTCGTAGGCTTTGGGCGTCGCCACCCGTCCGCGGGAAGTCCGGTTGATGAATCCGATCTGAATCAGATACGGTTCATACACATCCTCCAGCGTCATCGGTTCTTCCGATATGCTGCTGGCCAGGGCTTCCAGTCCGACCGGCCCCCCCTTGAAGCGTTCGATGATACCGCGCAGATAACGGATATCCACCTCATCCAGTCCCAGGGAATCGACCTTCAGCCGGTTCAGCGCTGTCTGCGCTACCGGCAGGGAAATCACCCCGTCATTGAGAACCTGGGCAAAGTCTCTGACCCGCCGCAGCAGCCTGTTGGCAATCCGCGGCGTTCCCCGGGAACGCTTGGCGATTTCACTGACCGCCTCCGGAACCGCCTCCACATTCAGCACCCGGGAAGTCCGGGCCACGATCTGTGAAAGCTGATCTTCATTGTAATATTCCAGTTTGGAAACAATGCCGAACCGATCCCGCAGCGGTGCAGTCAGATCCCCGGCCCGGGTCGTCGCGCCGACCAGCGTAAACGGAGGCAGATCCAGTCGGATGGAACGCACGCCGGCATCCTTGCCGACAACAATGTCGATGCAGAAATCTTCCATCGCCGGATACAGCACTTCCTCCACCACTTTAGGCAGACGGTGAATCTCATCAATAAACAGAACGTCGCCCGGCTCCAGTGTGGACAGTATGGCCGCCAGATCCCCGCTGCGTTCGATGCTGGGACCGCTGGCAGTCCGTACCTTGCCGCCCATCTCGTTGGCCAGGATGTAGGCCAGCGTTGTCTTCCCCAGTCCCGGAGGACCGTACAGCAGCACATGATCCAGCGTTTCATTGCGCTGCAGCGCCGCCTGGATGAAGACCTTCAGATTTTCTTTCAGACTGTCCTGACCAATGTATTCCGCCAGCCGCTGCGGACGCAGAGACGCTTCGTCCTCTCCTTTTTCCGCCAGCGCGGAAAGCAGCCGATCTTCCTCCATCGCTTACCCTCTCTTTCTCTGCAGCAGATACTGCAAACCCAGCCGGACATACTCGTCGCTGCTCTGGTTGGGATGCTCCCGCATCACCTTTCCCAGTCCGCTCAGTTCGCTCTGCTTGTAGCCCAGCGCTTTCAGCGCTTCCATTGCATCCGCAATGGCCGGTTCTGATGCCGGACTGTCGCTTTCTTCGCGCACCAGCTTGCCCTTCAGATCCAGAATGATCTGCGATGCCGTTTTGGCGCCGATCCCCGGCATTTTTTTCAGCGCCGCCACATCGCCCTGTTCAATCATCATCACCAGCTGCGAATACGTAGCGGCCGACAGCATATTCATGACCGTTTTCGGTCCCAGCCCTTTCACCGAAAGCAATTTGACAAACAGATCCTGTTCCTCCATGGAAGAAAAACCAAACAGGCTGAGATCATCCTCGCGCACATACTGGTAGGTATAAATACACACCTGCTGATTCAGTCGAAGCGATTCCGGACGGGCAAAAAAAATCTTGTATCCGATCCCGTGATTCTCGACGATCAGCCAGTCCGATCCCAACGCGAACACGGTCCCCTTTACCATTGCAATCATGTTATCACCTGTTCAGTATTCTAACACAGTTTTCGTCATAAAGAAACGATCTTTCCCCGCTCCCTGTCTCTGTCAGCCCGATACGATCTGCGGCAAAAAACAAAAGATTTCCAAAGACAGAAACCATCCGGCCTTTGTCATTTGGAAATCCTGATCAGAGCCTTCTCATCATTACTCAACAAATTCAAACTGGAAATCATCGATCATCACGAGATCTCCATCCTGTGCTCCTCTTTTTCTCAGTTCGTCATCCACGCCCATCCGCCGCAGCGTCTGCGCGAACCGGTACACCTGCGCCTGTTCGCCGAAATCGGTCATTTTGATCAGCTTTTCCAGGCGTTTTCCTTCCAGTTTCCACTGATGATTGCCCAGATTGGTAACAGTGAATTCCGGAGCTTTCGGAACAAATTTGTACAGAACGCCCTCTTCCTGTTCCGCCTGATCCACAAGCGGAAATTCCGGCGTCTGCGCAACCAGATCCGCGACCTTGTAAAGCATCTCATCCAGCCCCTCGGCAATCAGTGTGACCGCCGGATACACCGGCACCTGCGGATACGCCTCACGAAAGCGCTTCAGGTTTTCCTCAGCGCCGTCAAGATCCATCTTGTTGGCAACGACCACCTGCGGACGCTCCAAAAGACGCATCTGATACTGCTGCAGCTCCTGATTGATAATGCGGTAATCTTCCAGCGGATCACGGCCATCCTGCGCGCCCATGTCAACGACATGAACAATCACCCGGCAGCGTTCAATATGCCGCAGAAACTGATGTCCCAGGCCGCGGCCTTCACTGGCGCCCTCGATCAGTCCCGGCAAATCCGCCATGACAAACGAACGGCCATCCGGCACCTGAACTACGCCAAGATTGGGCGTCAGCGTTGTAAAAGGGTATTCCGCGATTTCCGGACGGGCGCGGGAAACGACCGACAGCAGCGTACTTTTGCCGACGGAAGGAAACCCAACCAGCCCGACGTCCGCCAGAAGTTTCAGTTCAACCTGTACTTCCCGGGATTCGCCCGCCTCGCCCGGTTCGCAGAAATCCGGAGCCGGATTGCGGCTGGAGGCAAAATGCCAGTTTCCCCGACCGCCCTTGCCGCCTTTGGCAATGACTGCCCGCTGTCCGGGCTGGGTCAGATCAGCAATCAGACCGCCTGTACTCAGATCCCGAACCAGCGTTCCCAACGGCACCTTGACGATGATATCCTTGCCATCGGCGCCATGCATTTTCTTCGGTTTGCCGACGCCGCCGTTTTCCGCGCTCAGCTGCTTGGAATACCGCAGATCCAGCAGCGTGGATTTGTTGCTGTCAGCTTCAAAAAGAATATCGCCGCCCCGACCGCCGTCACCGCCGGCCGGACCGCCCAGCGGCACATATTTTTCACGCCGGAAAGCAACCAGCCCGTTGCCGCCGCTGCCGGCTTTCAGTTTCATTTTTACACGATCGATAAACATTCAATCGCCTCCTTTCCTTTCAGACAAAGAAAAATCCCCGTCCGGGGATTTTTTCCTTACGCCGCAGGATAAACAGAAACTTTCTTCCGGTTTTTGCCCCAGCGCTCAAATTTTACCGTGCCATCCACTTTGGCAAACAGCGTATCATCACCGCCGCGGCCAACATTCACACCCGGATGAATTTTGGTTCCGCGCTGACGGTAAATGATGGAGCCAGCCGTCGCAAACTGTCCGTCCGCCTTTTTCGCACCCAGTCTCTTGGAATGAGAATCACGGCCGTTCTTGGTAGAACCGACACCCTTCTTGGAAGCGAATAACTGAATGTTCAACACTAACTTCATGACTTACACCTCCTGTTTTTTCATCTGAATAAAATCCGGATAACTCTCTGCAATGGTCTGCAGCTGTATCCATGCCGTTCTGAGAATCAGCTGAGCCGGTTCATTCTGAAGATCCGTCAGTCGGATTTTCAGATAACCTTCCCGGGTCTGTGTCTGAAACGTTCCCGGAGCCAGCTCATCCAGAGCGTTATTGGTTCCGATCGTAATGCAGCTGACACCGGCACAGACAAGATCTCTTCCTGCCTGAGCGTAGCCGGCATGCCCTTCAGTCAGCAGCGACTGAATCACTCCCCGGCGTTCCGTCAACGTAATCGCGATCATGATTAAGCTTCGATTGCTTCAACGGTCAGCTTTGTGTAAGGCTGTCTGTGACCCTGCTTGCGGCGGGTAGAGCCTTTCTTGGCCTTGTACTTGAAGATCGTGATCTTTCTGTCCTTGCCCTGCTTTTCTACCTTGCAGGTAACCTTGGCTCCCTTGACATAAGGAGTTCCGATTTTGGTTGTTCTGTTCGCGTACAGCACGACGGTATTGAAGACGACTTCTTCACCCGGCTGAACATCCAGCTTCTCAACAAAGATGGACTGTCCGACCTCTACGCGCAGCTGCTTTCCGCCTGTTTCGATTACTGCGTACATGATTTTGCACCTCCGTTCAATGTTTCATGTGATCTGAAAGAGACTCGCCATTGCAGGGGACGCTGACGTCTTAAAACCCTTGTATGAGCGGTTGCAGCCATCAGAGGGGCATACAACACAGTAATGTTAGCATACCCTTCCCCATGGGTCAAATATTTTTTACTAAATCTGCACTATTTTATGTCAAATTCATATTCCGGGAAAGGAATACCGGGTGCAATTCGGCCGCTATTGACAGCTCCGGCTTATCCGCGTTATACCTTTGTTGTAAAAGTGTGCGCTTTTTTGAAAAAAAGTGAATGGATTGCCGGATTGAATTCGTATATCAGATGAAGACGGAACAGAAAACGTCATTGAGGGAGGAAAAGTCATGAAAAAGAAATGGATTGTTCTGGCAGCGACCGCCGCGCTTGTGAGCACGGCTACCGTCAGCGCTCTGGCCGCCGGCGACGGCTCGTTCATCGCGGATCGCTGTCCTTACGGCACCCCTTGCCAGGATGCGGATCAGGATGGGGTTTGCGATGTCTGCGGCCGCGCGTTCACCGGAATGAAAACCGGCCGCGGCTTCATCGACAACAACGGTGATGGAATCTGCGATCACCGTGCGGAAAGGCCGGTTTCCGGGTCTCAAGGCGCCCGTCATGGCGGACGGCACCATCAGTGCCAATTCTGAGTCCGGCTCACCATGCGAAGTGAACAGGAAGTCTGCCAGGCCATCCGGCGGCATGCCGACCGAGTCCGGCGGCTTTGCCTGCTGCATCTGAAAAACGAAGCCGATACCGAAGATATTTTCCAGACTGTTTTTCTGAAATACACGCTCAGCGACAAGGTGTTTGACAGTGAGGAACATGAAAAGGCCTGGATCATCCGGGTTACAATCAACGCCTGCCGCGATCTTTTACGAAATATGTTTCGCCGGGCGGTTTCGCTGGACGACATCAGCGAACAGGCCGCCGCCATGCCGCCGGATCATCGCGAAGTGCTGGAAGCGGTGCTGGCGCTGCCGCAGAAATACCGGACGGTCATCTATCTTCACTACTATGAAGAATACAGCGCGCCGCAGATCGGTCAGATGCTGCACAAAAATGTCAATACGATTTATACTCTGCTGAGCCGCGGACGGAATCTGCTGAGAGAAAAGCTGGGAGGTGACGAGCATGAAGGATCAGCTGAAAGCCGCCTTTGATCAGATTCAGGCCGATGATGCGCTCTGTCAGCGGACGGCACAGATCGTGATGGAGCGGGCGCGGCGGCCTCGTTTTGCCGCAACGCGGCACCCGCTTCTGGCTGCCGCGGCGCTGATCATTCTGTTTGCCGGCGGCGGATGGTGGCTGTTTTTCAAGCCTACCGCGGTGATCAGTCTTGATGTGAATCCTTCGCTTGAGCTGAAAATCAACCGGTTCGATCAGGTCATCGCGCTGGATGCCCGCAATGAGGACGGCCGCGATGTCAGCGAACAGCTGCAGGTCTTCCTGCTCAGCTATACCGACGCACTGCAGCAGATTCTTGATACCGAACCGATCCGCGATCTGCTGGCGGACGAGGAAATACTGACCATCACGGTGATCGGACCGGAAGGCAGTCAGTCCACCCGGCTGCTAAAAGGCGTGCAATCCTGCACCGCAGATCAGAAAAACGCCTTTTATTACTGCGCCCATCACGAAGAGGTCAGCGAAGCGCATCAGCTCGGTCTTTCCTATGGCAAATACCTCGCCTATCTGGAACTGGTTCAGCTGGATCCTGACGTCACAATCCAGCAGGTACAGTCGATGACGATGCGTGAAATCCGTGATCGGATCGCTCAGCTGTCTGATCCGGATTCCTCCGATCCCCTTTTCTCGCCAGGCCAGGGCAACGGACATCGCCACGGCGCTCATCACAATGAATAACAACACCGTCCAGGCGGGATGCGGTATCCCCTTGCCTGGACGGTGTTGTCGTTATCCGGATCATTTGCCCAGCGCTTTCAGCAGCTGCGGAAGAACCAGCTCGAAATTGACGCCGTATTTCTTTTCCTTGTCGTTGTCCATCGTTTCCTGAATGCAGGCAACCGTGTAGTCGGCCGCGATTTTCAGCGCATCCTGCAGGCTGAGACCGTTCATCAGCGCTCCTACGGCAGTACTGGAAAAAATATCGCCGGTGCCGTGATAGCTGACAGGAATCCGCGGATGAATGTAGCGGAACATCTCTCCGGTTCTGACATCCAGTCCGGCCACACCGGTTTTGCCTTCTTCCAGACTGACGCCGGTCAGCACTACCGCTTTCCTTGTTCCCAACTGAGCCAGCCGATGCAGCAGCAGTTCCACATCCTTTTCTTCCAGTGATTCCCGATATTCGGTCCCGGTCAGGAAACACGCCTCGGTAATGTTGGGAACAATAACATCCGCCAGCGAACACAGGCGGGCCATTTTCCTGGCAAAAGCCAGATCGAACAGCGGATACAGCTTGCCGTTATCCGCCATGACCGGATCGACGAAGATCAGATTGTCTTCCTTTCTGAACTCCTCAAACAAATCCGCCACGATTTCGATCTGATCACTGGAACCCAGATATCCGGTATAGATGGCGTCGAAATCAATCTGTTCCTTCTTCCAGTGAGCGGCAATCGGCCGCATTTGATCCGTCAGATCTTTGAATGTGTAGTTCTGAAACATCGTGTGCGTGGACAGCACCGCCGTCGGAAGAATGGCGGTTTCCACTCCCATGGCGGAAATGATCGGCAACGCTACGGTCAGCGAACATTTGCCGACACAGGAAATATCCTGAATCGTTACGATTCTTTTCATCAAGACAACCTCTTTTCCGTAAGCCCCGAAGGGCTGCCATCGTGATTATACTCTGATTCTGCCGTGAAAACAACGCTTTTCATTGCGTCTGCAAGAGTCCCGGATCCAGAAAAACCTGCATTGCGCTCCAGGCCATGGCCCGGATTGCGATGTGCAGAGAAGCATCGGCGTTGGTACCGTGCACATAGTCCAGAAACGCTTCGTCATGAGCGGTCACCGGCGGCTGAGCTCCGGTTTCAATTTCACAATACACGGTGGGACAGACATGCGAGACGTTGCCGATATCGGTTGATCCGGAGGCCTCTGCAGACTCCGGCACAAAACCGGTAACTCCCTGTTCCTGTAAGCTCTGCTTCAGCAAGTGCCGCAGCGGCTCGCTGTAGACAAGATCGTCAAAGGAATTTTCAAACGCGTGATAGCTCATCCGGGCGCCGGTCATCAGCGCCGCGCCTTCAGCACAGTGAATCACCCGCTCGGTCAGCGCCTGCAGCACCTTGCGGGTGCGGGCGCGGATATAAAACTGACAGGAAGCCGCCTCCGGCACGATGTTGGCTGCCGCGCCGCCGTTGGTGACAATGCCGTGTACCCGTGATTGCGGCGGCATATGCTGGCGCAGGGCGTTGATGCCGGCAAAGGTCAGCTGCACCGCATCCAGCGCATTGATTCCCAGATGCGGATACGCTGCCGCATGCGCCGCCTTGCCGGTAAAATCAAACTGCAGCGAATCCATCGCCAGCGATACGACATGAATGTTGTTTTCCGCGCCCAGATGCATCTGAAATACTGCGTCAATATCGTCAAAACAGCCCCGATTGACCAGATCGCACTTCCCGCCGACCGTCTCCTCCGCCGGGGTGCCGATCAGCACGATCGTTCCCTGGATCTGCGCTTTGAAGCGGGACAGCACCGCGGCTGCTCCCAACGTGGAAGCGGCAATCCAGTTATGACCGCAGGCATGCGCATTCTGATCATGGTTGGGTCCATATCCCGGCAAAGCGTCATATTCTGCCAGAAAGGCGATTTTCGGTCCTTTTCCGCACACCAGCTCGGCACGAAACGCCGTTGCCATGCCGCCATAGGGACACTGCACCTCAAAGCCATAACCTCGCATGGCCTCGCACAGATACGAAGCGCTGAGTGTTTCCTGCAGACCCAGCTCAGGATGTTCAAAAAGCCAATCGCGAACCTCCTCAAATTCTTTTCCCATCTGCCGTTCCATTTCGAACAGCTGCTGTTTGAGTTCCGTCATGATTTCCTCCTTCTTCATCGGGCACCTCGATGCGTACCGTTTTTTCTGTTGTTCAGCGTAACACAGAATTCAGATTTTGGCGACAGTCTTGTTTTTTTCGTTTCTTATACAACGTATCCGTGCCGTATCGCCGGACTTTCTTGACAAAGCGGACAGCCGCTTTTATCCTGAAATCAGAACAAGGAGCTGAGCGTCATGAATTTGTCCGCAGTCGGTTTTGTCATTGCCATGATGATTTTCGGCAGTCTGGGTCTGGTCGTGCAGGAGCTGACACTGCCCTCCTGTCTGATTGCGCTGTGCCGGGCTGCGCTGGGCGCGGCAGTGTTGCTGCCTTTTTGTCTATGGCGGTCAAATCAGAACATGGCGGCAGTGCGTAAACACTGGAAACCGCTGTTGTTGTCCGGAGTGCTGCTGGGACTGAACTGGGTCATGCTGTTTGAAGCTTACCGTCACATCAGCGTTTCGGCCGCCACCTTATGTTATTATACGGCACCGCTGTGGGTGATGGCTCAACGCATGGTCACACGCCGCCTTCCTTTGCGCCAGGCCGGGTTGCTGGTCTTGGCCGGGATCGGCATGATCCTGCTGCTGAACAACGGCGTAGAGGGCGCCGCCTCTTTCGCAGGGGTTTTCAGCGCGCTGAGCGCCGCATTGCTGTATGCCGGCATTCTGTTGCTTTCACCGGCGCTGAAAGAAGTGAACGGCCTGACCAGCGCCTGTCTGCAGCTGCTGAGTGCCGCAATCGTTCTGCTGCCGTATACGCTGCTGAGCACGGACAACCTTGCGGCCGCTATTGTGGGCCAGGCTGCAGCCGAACGGCTGATACTGATCGGCATCGTGCATACCGGACTGGCCTATCTGCTGTATTTTTCCACTCTGCCTCATCTTCCGCTCACACTGGCAGCGCTGGGCAGTTACCTCGATCCGATCTTTGCGCTGCTGTTGTCGGCGCTGGTTCTTCACGAAACCCTGCAGCCGTTGCAGCTGATCGGCGCCGGCGCCATTCTTCTGGCCATCGGCTGGATATCCATGGATCAATAGCTCTCATTTTTTCACAGCTCAGACTGCCCGTTTTCCTGCTGCCCTTTTGCTTTTTATCGAAGGTTTCCGCTTGTTTGCCGAAACCGTTTTTTTATTCTTTTATGATCCTGTCCCGGGCTGTGATGGGACGGACAACCCGGCATGGATTGCCCACAGCCAGCATGCCGGCGGGAATGGAACGGGTAACCACGCTGCCGGCGCCGATCACGGCGTTATCGCCGATCGTTACCCCCGGACAGATCGTAACCCGCCCGCCAATCCAGACATTGCGTCCCAGAGTGACCGGCTGACCATATTCCAGATTGTTTCGGCGCTCCTGAGGATCCAGCGAATGACAGGCCGTGTAAATATGCACTCCCGGTCCGATCAGCGTATGATCTTGGATCTGGATAGGACAGACGTCCAGCAAAACACAGCCCGTGTTCAGCATCACGTTATGGCCCAGGGTGATATTGAAACCATAATCACAGAAAAAAGGCGGCTTCACCCAGAAATGACCGGAAGTATGGATCAGCTTGCGCATCAGCGGATGTCGGACCTGGATTTCATGAAACGTCTTGCGGTTGTAGCGAAACAAGATCCGGGCCGCCCGGTCACGGGCCAGAATCAGCGTGGGGTGCAGCGGATCATACGGCAGCCCGCTGCACATCTTCTGTTTTTCATTCATCCGTGCCAGCGCTCCGTTGCCGCAGCATCGCCAGAATCAATGCCGCCGCATGTTCTGCCGCTTCGGCGGAATGCTGATGATACACGTCCAGTCCGCTGTGAAACGGGGTGTCGGAAATAGCCCGCACGGCCGCAAAAGGAACATCATGAAGGCTGCAGACATGGGCGGCCGCCGCCGTTTCCATATCCACGCATAACGGCGAAAACGCGCTGACGATCGCATCCCGTCCCTTTTGATCAATAAACTGTTCTCCGCTGACCGCCGAACCGTAAAATACCTGCCAGCGAGGCTGAAGCGCGGACGCTGCCTGAAAAGCGAGTCTCAGCGCTTGCGGATCGCTGTCAAACCAGCAGCTTTTCCGGTACGGAAACGCTTCGATCAGCACGCCCTGATTATCTACATCGTGATAAGCACAGCGGGTAACGACCACCACATCGCCAATCTGACAGCGCGGGTCCATCGCCCCGGCCGTGCCGCACATCCAGACGCCGCTGCAATCCAGATGGTCCAGACAGCACTGGACTGTCGCGGCGGCATTCACCTTGCATACTCCGCCATAGCTGATCGCCACCGGCTGACCTGCCAGTTCGCCGCATGTCCAGCGAATCTGCCCGCAGGAATGCGTTCTGGCGCTGCGCAGCGGACGAATTAACGGCGCCGCCTCCTCTTCTACCGCCGTTAAAAGAAGCTGTCGTTTCATCGTTGTTCCTCCTTTCGGCTGAAAACATAATTGTACGGATCTGACAGATCAGCGCGAAACCGATAGCCGCGGGCACTGAACTGTTTGAGCTGTTGCGGGGATTGCGCCTGGATGGCGGCGGCGAAACGAACCATTTCCCCGCGCGCAATCTTCACGTACACGCCCTTTTCCCGCAATCCCGTTGCGGTTTCTTCCTTAAACCAGCACTTGATCAGCGGACAGCGCCTGAGATGGGTTTTCAGGATCCAGGAGTGCTGAGCGCTGGCCAGATCCACAATCACCGACGCTTGTTCCCCCAGCACTTCTGCCACCTTGCTGCCCCAGAAATCATTCAGACTGCGGCAGAAGGAAGTATGAAACGGCGTATCCATTTCCAGCCGGTGAGGCACAATGCCATCGCTTGGCCGCAAAATCCCATAAAACCCTGAAATAATCCGCAGATGCTCGTTCAGATAAGCCATTTCTTCATCGGAAAACACATGCGGCGCCATCGTCGCATACTGAATTCCATCATAAGTCAATAACGCCGCGCTGCCCCGGGCCTGCAGGTCCATGTGCTGATATTGCTGCCAGGCCTGTTCGGCAAGCGTTCGGCTGCATCCCAGCATCGACTGCAGCTGTTCTGCCGTTTTCTCTTTCATCACCGTCAGAAGACGCTGCGTTTCATCCATCAACAGCGGCCGGGTTACCTCTGCGTATACCTGTTCCGGCGGATGAAATCGTTTTGCGGGAGCGATGACCAGACGCATCATATCGGCTGACCGGCGATTTCGCCCTGCCGGCCGATCACAGGCATCTTCACCGGTAACCGTTTCGTATTGCGATGCAGGGCCATATCGGCCGCTTTTTGCATCCCGCCGCCAGAACGATTGCCGCTCTTCCTGTTCTTCTGGCCATTTGCGCTGTGAACTTTGCGTGTTTCAAATCGGAACGCCTGTTGCGGATAAAACGGCGGACAATCTCCCAACCCATCGCAGCGTTTCCTGTCAATCCAAATGATTCTTCTGATCATAGATTCCTCCTGATTTCAGTTCTATTATACAGAGAACCTGCTGACTGCGACAGTCTTTTGCCAAGGAAAAAGAGGAGTCTTATAGTAAAACCTCCTCTTTCATTCACGGTCAGTTTGATGAATGACGCTCAATTTCCTGCAATCGCTGCTGAACGATCTGCAGCTGCTGACGATAGGCCGTCAGCTTGCGGCGTTCCTCTTCCACCTTCTGAGCCGGAGCCTTGGCTACAAATCGCTCGTTCGCCAGCATTCCCTCTGCTCTGCGGATTTCCGCTTCCAGACGTTCGCTGTCTTTCAAAAGCTTGTTTCTTTCCTCTTCCAGATCGACGACGTCGTTCATCGGTACGGCGATGGATCCGCCGCTGATCGGACGGACCAGCGTTTCGCCTTGCAGCTGATCAACCCAATGCGCCCGGCACATTTTCTCGATCATGGAAGCCAGTTCCGGCTGCGGGGCAAGAATCTGCTGATCCACATCGCAAACGATCATCGCGATGTCAGCGGAAGGCTTCATGCTGTAATCTACCCGGATCTGCCGGATCGTTTTGATGATGGAAATCAGCCGTTCCGCTTCCTGAGCCCGGCTCAGATCCAGATCCTGCAGTTCTTTCGGCCAGCTGGCCAGACAGCAGGCTTTTTCCTCATGCGGCAACGCACTGTAAATCTTTTCGGTTACAAACGGCATGAACGGATGCAGCAGACGGATGATTGCCCGCAGACAGACGATCAGCACGGACTGCGTCGTCTTGCGAATCTGCGGATCCCCGCTGTTGAGTCCGGCCTTGCTCAGCTCGATATACCAGCTGCAGAAATCATCCCAGACAAAACCATACAGCTCGTTGCCGACCAGCGCGAATTCATAGCGGTCCATGTTGGCGGTCACCGAGCGGATGGTCTGGTTAAGACGCTGAAGAATCCAGGCATCGGCGATGGACAGCGCGCTCAGATCCAGATCCTGCAGCGACAGCTCTTCCGGTATGTTCATCATGACAAACCGGGAGGCATTCCAGATTTTATTGATGAAGTTCCAGGACGCTTCCAGCTTTTCCTCGATGTAGCGCATATCCTGACCCGGGGTGGAATTGGTCGTCAAAAAGAAACGCAGACTGTCGACGCCATGACGTTCGATGACATCCATCGGATCGATGCCGTTGCCCAGCGATTTGGACATTTTGCGCCCCTGCGCATCCCGGATCAGACCGTGAATCAGAACATCCTTAAACGGTCTGGAATGAGTGAAGTAACGAGCCTGGAAAGCCATACGGGCTACCCAGAAAAAGATGATATCATAGCCGGTAACCAGCACGTCGTTGGGATAATACCGCTTCAGATCTTCCGTCTGCTGCGGCCATCCCAGCGTGGAAAACGGCCACAGCGCGCTGGAGAACCAGGTATCCAGCACATCTTCATCCTGCGTCCAGTTCTGCGGATCCTGCGGCGGCTGGGCTCCGACATACACTTCTTTGGTTTCCTTGTGATACCAGGCCGGAATGCGGTGTCCCCACCAGAGCTGACGGGAAATGCACCAGTCTTCAATGTTTTCCAGCCACTGATTGAACGTCTTTTCAAATCGCGGCGGATAGAAATTGATCTTGGTCTGCGGATCCTGCTGGTAACGAAGCACTTCCTCCGCCAGCGGCTTCATCTTGACAAACCACTGTTTGGAAAGCATCGGCTCGACGATCACATCGGTCCGCTCTGAATAGCCGACCTGATGGACATGCTTCTCAATTCCGATCAGATTGCCTTCCTGACGGATTTTTTCCGTCAGCTTTGCCCGGCATTCAAACCGGTCCATTCCGACAAATTCACCGCAGCGTTCATTCATCGTCGCATCCGGATTCATGCAGATGATCTTTGGCAGATGATGGCGCTCGGCAATCGCAAAGTCGTTGGGATCGTGCGCCGGAGTACATTTCATTGCGCCGGTACCAAATTCGATATCGATGTAATCATCGCCGATGACCGGCAGCGACTCTCCATTGGCCGGATTGATCGCATGCAGGCCGATCAGATGCTGAAAACGCGGATCCTGAGGATGAACGACAACGCAGACATCACCGAACATCGTCTCCGGCCGCGTCGTCGCGACCTGAAAACATTCGCCGGTCTCCACAACCCGATAGTTGAAGGTATACATCGCGCCCTCGGTTTCCTTATGCACTACCTCAATGTTGCTCAGCGCCGTTTTGGCCTGCGGATCCCAGTTGATGATCCGCTCGCCCTGATAGATCAGACCGGCATTGTAATAGTCGACAAAAACCTTGGTGACCGCCTGACTCAGTCCTTCGTCCATCGTAAAGCGCTCGCGGGTATAATCCAGCGACAGTCCCAGTTTGGCCCATTGCTGCCGGATATGACCGGCATATTCCTCTTTCCACTGCCAGGCCCGTTCCAGAAACTTTTCCCGCCCCAGATCATAGCGGGAAACGCCTTCTTTCTTCAGTCTTTCATCGACTTTGGCCTGCGTGGCGATGCCGGCGTGATCCATTCCCGGAACCCACAGCATATCATACCCCTGCATTCGCTTGTAGCGGGCAATGATATCCTGCAACGTCGTATCCCAGGCATGTCCCAGATGCAGCTTGCCGGTAACATTGGGCGGCGGAATGACAATACAGAACGGATCCTTGCTCTTATCGCCGGCGGTAAAATACCCTTCCTGAATCCATTGTTCATAGCCCTGTTCCACTTCCAGATGATTGTATTTCGGGGCCAGTTCCTTTCTCATCCGATATTCCTCCTCTTTTCACTACCATCCCGTTGAACAAAAAAGCGTCCTTACTGACAAGGACGCTGATTGCGCGGTACCACCTTATTTCATCCTGCGATTCAGGATGCGCTCTGACCGGTAACGTCGGCAATCCGGATTTTCCTACTGATCTTTCAGAAAACCAACTTCCGGGCGACGGTTCACACGCTTCTTCCGGCTTTCTTCCACCTGCCGAAAGCTCTCTGGTTGTCCGAAGCGGCTACTTCTCCCGTTCAACGTAGATGGTTTAATTATAGGCACTGAACCGGGGCTTGTCAACCGGATTTCATTCTGGAATCCCGGACGTCCGCTTACGGCAGCAGCACCAGCGTTTTCTCCTGCAGCGGTTTGTTATGGTTGAGGGCGATCAGCTGTTTTTCCGCGACATGACACCGCTCGGCAATCGCAGCGTAGGTATCGCCCGGTCTGGCCAGCACATAACGGCAGGTCGTCAGAACGCAGTCGTCATCATCGAACAGATCCTCAATAGCCTGTAACCCCTCTTCTTGCGAAACAGGCGGGATATCGTCCGTTTCGATAAGCGATTCTGGTTCCGGCATCGGTTCCGGTTCATCGCGGATCGGCGCCATCGCGGAAGAGATGGCCGACTCATTCTGATCCTGAGACGGATCCGTCCGTTCCTCTTTCATCCCATAGACGTTCATCTGAACGGTAATGACAATCTGGCGATCGATGACCTGGGCGTCATAATGGTGCAGACGCAGGCGAAAGCGGTCCGGATCCTGCAGTTTGGACAGCGGCGCCAGCACATCCAGCGTGATTTCCTCATCCAGATCCGATATCTGCCCCGCCTCACGAACCTGACCACGAACCTGCAGCGTTCCCAGCGCGCGGATTCCTTCCTCCTGCTGCTGGTAGTGAATCTCATTCAGAACCCGGCAATCCAGCAGTTCGTCTACCGGATGTCCCAGTTCCAGTCGTTTTTCAATCAACATCGGTCTCATGCGGCATTCCTCCTCAGCCATGCTTTCATGATCACTGACAGTGTATGCCGCCGCCAATCCCCTTATGAAAAAAGATCTTCCGGTTTTGTCCGGAAGATCTCTATTTCCTGTGAATGAACTGTTCCATCGCCGCCAGCACCGCTTCCCGGCCTTCCTGCGTCACGCTGGAAAAAGGCAGCACATCCTGAATGTCGCAATCCAATGTACTGGCAACCAGCTGCAGCTGCGCATGCCGGCGGGAACGGGGCACCTTGTCCGCCTTGGTCGCCGCGATGACAAAAGGAATGCCGTGATAGCGGGCAAACTCAGCCATCGTCACATCATCCGACGTCGGTTTGTGACGCAGATCCGCCAGCAGCAGCAATCCCTTCAGCTGAGAACGTTCGCCAAAGTATTCTTCCATCATCGCGCCAAACTGCATCAGCTGCCGATGGGAGGCATTGGCATACCCATATCCCGGGACATCGACCAGCACAAACTGTCGGTTCACCTGAAAGAAATTCAGAAGCCGGGTTTTCCCTGGCGTCTTGCCGACATAGGCCAGCGCCTTTTTCTGACACAGGCAATTGATCAGCGAAGATTTGCCGACATTGCTGCGACCGGCCAGAACGATTTCCGGCAGATCGCTGTCAGGCCAGTGCTCCCGGGAGGGAGCGCTGGCCAGCAGGCTCGCTTCCCGAATTTCCATTATCGGACTAACGCCTCACGAATGACCTGATCAACGGTTTCAACCGGAATGAAGCGGATGTCATTTTTTACCGTATCCGGCACCTCATCCAGGTCCTTAACGTTGTTTTTCGGAATGATCACGGTTGAAATTCCGCTGCGGTGCGCCGCCAGCGATTTTTCACGCAGACCACCGATCGGCAGCACATTGCCGCGCAATGTCACCTCACCCGTCATCGCCAGATCCGCCTGCACCGCTTTCTGGGTAATGGCCGAGACCAGCGCCGTGGTCAGCGTTACCCCGGCACTAGGTCCATCCTTCGGCACCGCGCCTTCCGGGCAGTGAATATGAATGTCATGCTGCTCGAAAAAACCCGGATCGATATGGTAATCGGAAGCCTTGGATTTCACGTAATCCAGCGCGATTTCCGTTGACTCCTTCATCACATCGCCCAGCTGGCCGGTAACGATCAGCTTGCCCTTGCCGTCAAAACAGGTCACTTCTACCGGCAGAATATCGCCGCCAAAGGAAGTGTAGGCCAGGCCGGTCACCACGCCGATCTGGTTCTTCTTTTCCTTGACGCCATATTCAAACTTTTCCTTACCCAGCCATTCCTGAATCAGCTTTTTGGTCACCCGGACCGACTTCTTCTTGTCCTTCATGATCGCCAGCACGCTCTTGCGGCACAGCGAAGCGATCACCCGCTCCAGCTGACGCACGCCGGCTTCCCGGGTATAATGACGGATCAGATAGATCAGTTCCTCCTCGCCAAGTTTGAACTGGCTTGGCTTCAGTCCGTTGATTTCCGCCTGTTTGCGGATCAGATGCTGCGAAGCGATCGACACTTTCTCCACTTCCGTATAGGAAGACAGTTCAATGATCTCCAGACGGTCGCGCAGCGCGGCAGGAATGCTGTCCAGCGTGTTGGCCGTCGCAATGAACATGACCTTGGACAGATCATACGGCTCTTCCAGATAGTTATCAGAAAACAGCTTGTTCTGCTCCGGGTCGAGCACCTCCAGCATCGCGCTGGACGGATCCCCCTTGTAATCCGACGCCATCTTGTCAATTTCGTCGATCAGAAATACCGGATTGATCACGCCGGCCTTTTTCATGCCCTGAATGATTCGCCCCGGCAAAGAGCCAAGATACGTACGGCGATGACCGCGGATTTCCGCCTCATCCCGAACGCCGCCCAAAGACGCCTTGACAAAACGGCGATCCAGAGCCCGGGCGACCGATTTGGCCAGTGATGTTTTACCGACTCCCGGAGGACCGACCAGACACAGAATCGGCGCGTTCAGCGACTGCGTCATCTGTTTGACCGCCAGATATTCCATGATCCGCTCCTTGACCTTCTCCAGTCCGAAGTGATCCTCATCCAGCCGCTGCTGAACGAGATTGAGGTCCTCGTTATCTTCCGTCTGCTGCCACCATGGCACATTCAGCAGCCAGTCAAGATATGTTCTGACTACCCCGGCCTCGCCGGATGCCGCCGGCAGCATTTCATAACGGGCCAGCTCCTCGCGGGCCTTTTCCTTGACGTAATCCGGATACGGATTTTCCTCGATCATTTTGCGCAGATCTTCCGAATCATCAGACTGGTTGGAAACATCACCCAACTCTTCCTTGATGGCGCGCAGCTTTTCCCGCAGATAATACTCCTTCTGCGACTCGTCAATCCGTTCCTTGACTTTTTCGTTGATGCTGTTTTCAATCGTAGAAAGCTGACGTTCCTTTTCCAGCTCCCGAATGATCAGAAGCAGCCGGTCGTTGACATGGATCGTTTCCAGCAGTTCCTGCTTTTTTTCCAAAGGCAGCGGGAAATACTGGGCAAACTGATCCGCCAGTGTCGGCGCCGAGACTCCCTTGGTCAGCTGAGCGATGATTTCCGGCGGAAAGTTATTGACCTGAGAAGCGATATTCTCAAATTCTTTGGCCAGCTGACGGATCAGCGCCATTTCTTCCATGTTGTCGCCGGCAACATCCGCTACCGGACGGACGGCAGCCATCCAGATCCGCCCCTCATCCTGCAGCGAAACCAGTTCGGCCCGCTCCAGACCGCTGAAGGTAATCCGCATGAAGCCTTCCTTCCGGCGGATATTTTTGATCCGGCACAGCGTACCGAAAGTGTACAAATCGGAAGGAACAGGATTGTCAATCATAATGTCTTTCTGGCATACCAGCCAGACATGGCCGTCAAACTTCTCTTCCGCCTCTTCCACAGCGCGGATGCTTTTTTCACGGCCGACCTCAATCATGATGTCCTGCTGAGGAAAAACGATAATTCCCCGGGTTGCAATAACCGGAACCGTGACTTCCATTTTCTCGTTGCTCATTGACACCCTCCTTATCTTCTGTTGGTATTGAAAAAGACGCTGAGCGTCTTATTTGTTGGCAGAATCCTTGATCAAATCCAGAGCTTTGCGCAGACGCACATCGTAAGCGATCGAAGCGGAAGGCAGCGCTTCCTTGACCTGCTGCTTATCCATGCCGTATTGCGAAGCGATCAGATCGTATTCCTTCTCGATGTCCTCTTCGCCAGCCTCCAGGCCTTCCTTGGCCGCAATGGCATCCAGCACCAGGCGCAGCTTCACCTTGTTTTCCGCATCCTTGCCCATCTGCTCACGCAGCTGTTGTTCACTCTGGCCTGTCAGTGAGTAGAACTGTTCCATCGTGATTCCCTGCTGCTGCAGACGGTTGGCGTAATCCTGAATCATGTTATCCGTTTCTTCCTTGATCATGATTTCCGGAATTTCAACTTCCGAAGCGTCCGTGATCGCTGTCATCAGCTTGTTGGTCGCTTCATTTTCCGCATTCTGACGCTTCTGTTCTTCCATGTTCTTGCGAATCAGCGCCCGCAGGTCTTCCATCGTTTCGACATCCGGTGCATTGACGTCCTTGGCCAGATCGTCATTCAGCTCCGGCAGCACCTTGCGCTTGATCTCATGAACCGTAACCTTGAAAATCACCGGCTGGCCCGCCAGATCCGCAGCATGATAGTTTTCCGGGAAGGTGACGCTGACTTCCCTTGTTTCCTCTTTCTTCATACCGATCAGACCTTCTTCAAAACCCGGGATGAAGCTGCCGGAACCGATTTCCAGCGGATAGTTCTCACCTTTTCCGCCCTCAAAGGCGACGCCGTCTTTGAAACCTTCGTAATCGATCACCGCCGTGTCGCCGTTTTCTACCGTTCCCTCGTCATCCTTGACTTCCAGCTCGGCAAAGTTCTCCTGGATCCGCTTCAGCTCGGCTTCCACTTCCTCCTCGCTGACGGCGGTTTCCGCCATTTCATACGGCAGTCCTTTGTATTCGCCCAGCTTGACTTCCGGCTTGACGGCGAAGGTAAAGCTCATGGTCGCCGCTTCTTCGCTGATTTCCTCAATGCTCAGTTCCGGACGGGAAATCGGCCACAGCTGATGCTCCTCCATGCCCTCGTCAAGCAGCTGCTGCGCGCAGCTTTCCACCGCTTCCAGCAGAATGCTCTGCGTCGGCACATGCTTCTTCGCCAGCACGGCAGGAACCGATCCCTTGCGGAACCCCGGGATCTGCAGTTCTTTCGCTAATTTATTGAAAGCTTTTGTCTGAGCTTTTTTCCAGTTTTCACCATCAATGGTGACTTTCAGCTCGCCGGTTGATTTTTCTTTTAACGTCCAAGTTGACATAAACTTCTTTGTCCTCCTCATGTCTAGCCTTACTATTATAGCAAAACTTGTTTCATTTTCAAATAAATTGGCTTTTTAATTCCATGAATTCCGCTTCATTCCACTGATGTTGAAGACAGAACTGCCGCCAGCCCGCTTCATCCTGCAGACTCAAGTATACCAGCCTGACGCAGGAAGCGGCAAGCAGGACGCCTTCTTCCCTCTCAAATCCCAGCGGCAGACACAGGTACGCTTCACGGATCAGAATCTGTTCGCACAGATGCAGAAACGACGGATCCTCATTTTCAAACCAGTCGTGCAGCTGAGCGGACGCCTGTACAAATCCGTCGCTTTCCGCCGCGCCCTCCTGATAGCGCGGAATGAAAGTGCAGGAAAGCCCGTCGCGGTTGAGCGTCAGCTCCTCGCCGATCTGCTGCTCGATCAGCGAATCGATCAGCAATGCGGAAGCCAGCGGATCCGGCTGCCGGGCCAGGTAGTCGCGGATCATTTCCAGATGCGGCCGCAGATTCATCTGATGCAGCGCATCTACAGCCTGCAGCTGATGCTGACGATCCTGTTTCAGTCCTTCCTCAATCTGATCCAGACTCAGCTGAACCTGCGGTCTGTCGCGGTCGGCCTGATTGCGATGCAGCTGCCGCTGCAGATCCATCAGCTGCTGACTGACGGATGGCGGAACATAGGGCATGGCCAGCTCTGCGGTAATCCGGGCGGCTGCGGCTTCCTGCTGGCCCTGATCCATCAGGCGCCGGACCTCCTGCAGCATTTCTTCATAAAATCCTGTCGCCATTCGATCCCCTCCTGTCCAAAAAGAAAAAGAAGTTTCCCTTCTTTTTCTTTATTTTAACACAAAACCCGTCGTCTGTACAGTCCTTAAACCGAAGACAAAAAATCCTTCAATGAAGGATTTTGTTGAACCATGGCGTCCCGGAAGGGACTCGAACCCCTGACCGTGCGCTTAGAAGGCGCATGCTCTATCCAGCTGAGCTACCGGGACAAGCTTTGAACGCTCAGTTATTATATCAGATACCCTTTTGGAGCGCAAGCGTTTTTCGGCATTGATCGCCGTTCTGTCACCTTTTCTGCGGATTCCAGTTGATTCGCTGCACCGATACGTCATTGCCTTCAAGCGTCACAACCGCATAACTGGGATCACTGCCATCCCGGTTATGCAACAGCGATCCCGGATTGATCAGGTGAATCCCATCCGCCCGGATCCAGGAAAAAACATGCGTATGACCGTAAAAGACAAGACCGCAGCCCTGCCTTCGCGCCTTACTGATCAGCATATCCGGCTGTCCCATATACAGATGACGATGCCCGTGAACGATCATTATCCGCTGTCCCTGCAGTTCCAGCACCTTCATATCCGGAAGCTCAAACGCAAAATCATTATTTCCCCTGACGCTGACATAGCCCTGCAAAGCCTCCGCGGGCAGTTCGCTGTCGCCGCAATGAATGAAGGCGTCGGCGTCGCGATGCAGCTGCGGGATTTCTCTCAGACATTCCATCCGTCCGTGGTTATCGCTGACAACTACAATCTTCATTTTATCACCTGTCTCCTATTTTATCAGAAACAGGGATCAGCTTAAAGAAAAACTTGGTTCGGATTCAGCGAGGTGATGTCGATCGGATCGTCGTTGACCCCGTTGAGATTCACTGTGACGCCATCCACCTTCAGCAGCACCTTCTCAAACCCCAGCGAACTGTTCAGGCTCAGAAGCAGGCTGGTCACCAGCGGTTCATTGACCTTTTTTTCTTCATCCAGAATTTCTCCGCTCAGATCCAGCACCAGCATCTCTTCCTGCTGATAACAGGCCAGAATCTGTAATGGCGAGGCCGCCAGCGGCTGGTTCAGCTGGCTGAGCACGCTCAGATCCGCAAGAATCCGCTCCACTGTCTCCAGCAAGGTCAGATTCCGGGAAACGCGCAGCGTTTTCGGCACATACAGCGTCTGTCCCTGTTTCTGCCGGGTATAAAAAACCGTCAGAGAATCGCTGTCATGCAGATGACTGACTGTATTCTCAAAATTGTTAATGCCGATCTGCCGGTTCAGCGGAACAGGCACAGGCGTCGCCAGCTGCGGCATGTGAGTCAGCAGCTCATCCCCGATATACAGCAAAACCTCTTCCACTTCCTCAAACTGAGTGACCGCCCAGGTGATCCCTTCCAGCAACCGCATTTCCAGCTTCGGATCATAATACCGGAATTCCTCGGAAAAGCTCAGGGAAAGCTGTCCGGAAGACAGACTGCACTGTTCCAGGCGGACAGCGGAAGGAAGCAGTCCGCGCGCTCCCTGAACCGGTTCATGGCCGATGGTCATCCAATCCAGCACCTTGCGGATCCGCGCCACCGTATCCAGACCGCTTTCTATTGTCAGCGTATAGGGAATTAGTGTAGCGTCACTGTCCAGCAGCACTACCTGCACCAGATCCCCTTCCCCTGGCGCGGAGACGGTCTGCGTCGGGGCTGACTGAGAGGGAAGCAGCACCGTCATCAGATAGGCAGCCACCGCCACCGCGCCAAAGATCAGGGCCGCCATTTGTTTGCAAGTCTCGGTTTTGATTTTCATGGATACACCCTCCTTGTATACCCTATGAAATCAACAGATCAAAAAAGAACAGGGTCACCCCTATTCTTTTTCAATTTGTACGCTTTCACAAGGCCAGCGCCAGTCCAGCATCTGCAACATCTGCCGCTGCAGATAGGCGGCGTTGCCGGTAGTAACGATGCGCAGCGCCCCGTGTTCGATTTGCGGTTGCCAGTCGGGAACGATTGATTCGGAATCGATCAGCGGCAGATGCAGAATCTGTTCAAATTGCGGCCGGACATAGGGAAAATGCGTACAGGCCAAAATCGCGGCGTCAAATCGGCCGGCAAACCGGCCGATTTCCTGCTGCAGATATGCCGTAATTTCCTCGCTGTCCGCCATCCTCTCGATCAGAGAAGCCAGCTGCCGCAGACCGACTTCCTTTACCTCGCTTTGCGGACTGATTCGCCGCAGCTCGTCCCGATAACAGTGAGATTGAGCGGTAAACGGGGTAGCCAGCACCAGAATCCGCCGCAGGCCGGCTGCCTGAGCACAGGTCGCAGTGATGATCCCCTGAACCTCCAGCCCTGATAACGGCTGCTGCAGAATTCCTGAAGCGCTGGCGGTATTGCAGGCAATCACTACCCGCTGTACCCCCTGTCCTTTCATCCACAATAGATTGGCGTTCAGAATGTCCAGCAGCCGCTGACGGGACAGCGAGCCATAGGGCACATGCGCCTGATCCGCCAGAAACAGAAAATCTTCCTGCGGCCAGCGCTGACGCAGATTCCGGCACAGCCGCAAACCGCCGATGCCGGAATCCAGAACTCCGATCATGGCGCTGCCTCTTGCAGTGTCTGATGATTCTCGGTCAGCTTTCTGGCCAGTGAAACGCCGACATAACGGTAATGCTGCGGGCGGGCCAGCTTGTTGGTGATTTCCACCTTATCGGCCGTGTAGCTCTGAACAAATCCGAACCGCCAGGCGTTCTCACTCAGCCACTGGGCCTGTTCGCTTGCCGCAAATTCTTCATCCACAACGCCAGTCAGCGCAAAATCCACCGCCAGGCCGAGCTGGTGTTCACTGTGGCCGGGATAATCCTCATACAGAATGGCAGAAGAACCATAATCATCCCGCGCCTGTTCAAACCGTTCCTTCTGATCCTCGTAGCTGACATAGCCCTCGGTGATGATCAGTCCGCCGCAGCTGCGCGAGGATATTTCCTCCTCTGCCGCCGTACACAGCTGACGCAGCGGATCCACCAGCCGTTCATCCACTTCGATCGTTTTCTCATTGCCCTGCTCATCCACCGTCAAAGTCGGAATATCGCTGATTGAGCGCAAAGCGGAAGGCACATGACGGGCGATCGTATGCTCATCATCCACAACGGCATCCAGCGCTGAAGGATCCAGAAGAAGCTGCGCCCCGCTGTAATATTCATCGCCATGGCGAAGCCAGTCCAGCACCTCATCAAAGGTGTAATTCAGCATCAGCAGCGCCAGATCCTGCACATCCAGCTGCTGCCGGGTCTGCTCCACCATCTGCACGATCTGATCCGCCGAATAATTGCGGTAAGCGAACGCTTCCTGCAGGTAATTATATTCCGGCGCATGATAAATGCTGAATCCGGGCGATTCAATAAAGTAGACAAAAGTCGACGGTGCGATCGAGTATTCGATGATGTATTCAATATCTTCATCATTCAGATACTGATCAATCAGCTGCCGGCTTTTTTCATCCTGATAGGGATAACGGGAAAGCCGGTCGTAGCGAATATTCATCATGCCCATGCAGACAGCGCACATCGCGATGACCGCCGCCACCAGCAGCGCACGTTTCAGTTTCAAAACAATCACCTCAGTGTTCAGTATACCACAGATCCAGAGCCTCGACAAACCGCCGTCTTCGGGATCCAATATTATGACAATAGCTCCCTGACGGGAGCTATATCTCAATCTCACGGCAGCGGATCAGCTCGACTACCGCCTGAGCGCGGCCTTTGACCGCCAGCTTCAGAATCACATTGGAAATGTGATTGCGGACCGTTTTTTCGCTGATCTGCAGAATCTCGCTGATCTCGCGGGTATCATAATTGCTGACCAGCAGATCGAACACTTCTTTCTCGCGCCGGGTCAGAATCTTCTTCATCGCCTTCCTCCTCCATGTTCTAAACCATAGTATGCAAAAGGACGGGTTCAGGGTTCCATCTTAGAAATCGGCTGATGAAGAAGAGACTTCGTCATCGGAAATCTCGCTGTGAAGGGTAAGATAAATCCGCTGTGCTACCTCGTGAGGAACCACCTGCGCCAGCTCTTCCACGCTGGCCTCTTTCATTCGTTTGAAGCTTTTGAACGTGTTCATCAGCTTTTTCTTGCGAACCTCGCCAACCCCTTCCACCTCATCGAGAATCGAACGGGTCTGCGCTTTCTGCCGCAGCTTGCGATGATAGCTGATCGCAAAGCGATGCACCTCGTCCTGCATGCGCGTCAGCAGAAAAAACAGCTCGCTGCCCGGATCAACCGGAACGGTCTGCAGCTGCTGATCCATCAGGCTGGCGGTCTGATGGCGGTCATTTTTAACCAGGCCGGCAATGGGAATATCCAGATCCAGCGAGGTCAGAATCTGCCGGGCAGCCTCAATCTGCGTGATGCCGCCATCCACAATCAGCAGATCCGGAAACCGCCCTCCTTCACTGAGCAGCCGGAAGTAACGCCGGTACAGCGCTTCCTTCATTGAATCCACATCGCTGTTGCCGGTATGCAGACGAAACAGCCGGTATTCATTTTTACACGGCATGCCGTCCTCAAAAACCACCATGCCCGCCACGGTGAACGCTCCGGCCGTATGCGAGTTATCAAAGATTTCAATACGCGAAAGACCTGGAATCCGCAGCTTCTGCGCCAGCTGCTGCATGGCCTGTTCCGTCGCCCCGCTTTGCCGCTCCATCACTTCAAATTTCTGCAGCAGATTGGTTTTGGCATTGTTGGCCGCCATCTCCAGCAGTTTTTTGCGATAACCTCTGACCGGCTGAATCAGTTTGCAGGTGATCACCTGCTGCAGCGCTTCAATATCCAGCTGCAGCGGAACGATGACCTCCTGAGGCAGCGGATGACTCTGATAATACTGCACCAGAAAGGAAATCAGCTCTTCCTGGGGATCGCCATACAGCGGCGTCAGGGACAGCTGCCGTTCCAGCAGCTTGCCGGAACGGATAAAAAAACCCTGAATCGCCAGATATCCCTTATCCGCATAGCAGGCGAACACATCGCGATCACGATGGTCCTCCACCTGAACCTGCTGCTTATCGGTGATGTGCTCGATCGCCGTAATCAGATCGCGGTACTCTTTCGCTCGTTCAAACGCCAGCTCGCTGACCGCAGCGTCCATCTTCTGCTGCAGCTGCGCAACCAGATCCTTGACATCCCCGCGCAGAAAACGGGTGATCCGGTCTGTGATCTCCTTATAGATCTCTGGATCCACTTTCATTTCGCAAGGTCCCAAACATTGCCCCAGATGATAATACAGACAGACTTTTTTCGGCATCTTCTCGCATTTGCGCAGCGGATACAGCTGATTGAGCAGCTTCATCGTCGAATGCGCGGCGGAAGCATCCGGAAACGGACCGTAATACCGGGCCCGACGGTCTTTTTTGGCGTCGCGCACCACCCGCAGCGTCGGATACGGCTCGCTGGTCAGCTTGATGTAAGGATAGGAAGAATCGTCCATGAACATGATGTTGTAGCGCGGACGATGTTTTTTGATCAGATTGATTTCCAGCACCAGCGCCTCTTTTTCACTGGAGGTCACGATGTAGTCAAAATCGGCGATGTTGCTGACAAGCTTGGTCGTCTTGTAGTTATGAGCGCCGACAAAATACTGATTGACGCGGTTTTTCAGTTTTTTGGCTTTCCCGACATAGATGATCGTTCCGTTTCTGTCCTTCATCAGATAACAGCCCGGTTCCAGCGGCAGCGTCTGAAGCTTGGCTTTCAGCTGCGGACTGATCATCGGCGGTTGCCTGTTTTCAGCGTGACTACCGTCGCGCCGGCGCCGCCTTCCCCGGCACCGCCCAGCCGCCAGCTGTCTACCCGCCGGTCGCGGTCCAGCTTCTGATGAACCGCCTTGCGCAATACGCCGGTGCCGGATCCGTGAATAATGCGGACGACAGAGATCCGGGCCACCACCGCATCGTCCAGGTACTTGTCTACAATTTCCAGTCCATCCTGCACATGACAGCCGATGATGTTGCATTCCAGTTTGATGTTTTTGTTCAGCGCGGTGCGCAAAGAACCGGAAGCCGGCTTGGGTTTGGCCTTTTTACGCCCGGTAGGCCGCAGTTCGCTCAGCTTCACCGTCGTGCGGATTCCGTTGAGATCCACCACCGCCTGATTGCGCTTGATCTGCAGGATTTCCGCTACCTGACTGGACTGACGCAGCTCAACCAGATCCCCGACCTGCAGCGACGCCCTTTCTTCCTGCTGCGGCTCAGCGGCGGCAGAGGATGAGGTCCCCAGCGCCTGAAGCTGATGCCGGAGATCGATCACCTCGTGCAGCTTCATCGTCTCATCACGGCTTCTCAGCTTTTCCAGCAGTTCCTCAGCCTGTTTGCGAACCGAATCCAGATACCGGTCCGCTTCTTTTTCCGCCTTGTCCATTAACCGCTGCTTCGCTTCGTCAAGCTGCTGCAGCTGACGATCGAGCTCCTGCTGTTTCTGCCGGTTTTGCTGAAGCAGCTGTTCCTGTTTTTCCTTCAGCTGCTGATTTTCAATGACCTGAGCCTCCAGCTTTTCGATCAGTTCCTCTTCCCGGGAACGCTGCTGATGCTTGAGAAATTCCGCTTCCCGGATGATCGTATCCTTCAATCCGAAACGACGGGCGATTTCCAGCGCGTTGGACTGGCCGCTCAGTCCCTCGATAAACCGATAAGTCGGCATCATCTGTTCAACGTCAAACTGCACTGAAGCCAGAAGAATATCCTCATGCCGTTTGCCATACAGCTTCAGCCGTCCGTAATGCGTCGTCACTACGCTCAGACATTCCTTTCTTCTCAGATCGTTGAGCACGGCAATCGCCAGACTTTCTCCCTCGCGCGGATCCGTCCCCGAACCCAGCTCATCCAGCAGAACCAGAGAACGACAGGTCGCGTGGGATGTGATCCTGGCCAGTTTGGAAAGATGAGCGGAAAAGGTGGACAGCGACTGCGCGATGGACTGATCGTCGCCGATATCCACAAAAACCTGATCAAAAAACGGAATCTGCGCCTGTTCGCAGCAAACCGGTATTCCGCAATAGCTCATCAGCACAGACAGACCGATGACCTTCAGCGAGACCGTTTTGCCGCCGGTATTGGGCCCGGTAATCATCAGCATCCGCTTCGGCTCGCAGATCCGATAGGTGTTGGCCACAACCTGCGCGGGATCGATCAGCGGGTGGCGGGCTTTTGTCAAAATCAGCGAAGGCTGCGAAGTCAGCGTTGCCACAACCCCGTTCATCTTTTTCCCCCATTGCGCCCGGGCAAACAGCGAATCCAGCAGCGCCAGCGTCTGCAGATTGGCCAGATACACCTCAGCCACTCCGGCAACCCGTTCGCTGCATTCTTTCAGAATTCTCTCGATTTCTTCTTCCTGCCGCGACAAAAGCGTCTGTTTGCGGTTGTTGAGTTCAATCAGACAACCCGGTTCAACATAGGCGGTTGCGCCGGAGGCGCTTTCGCCATGAATAAAGCCGACCAGACTGTTCTTCTCCGCCATCTTGGCCAGAACGACCACACGGCCGTTGCGGGTAGTGGTGATCGAATCCGTCAATTGAGCGGCATGCGTCTGAACAAACCGCTGACTTTCGCGGGTCAGTTCCGCCTCGGTCTGATGCAGGCTGCGGCGCAGCTGACGCAGCTGAGGCGAGGCGCTGTCCAGCACTTCGCCATAAGGCGAAAAACAGCGTTCCAGCTGTTCGGCAATTTCCAGATGCGGCTGCATCGTATCGGCCAGCTCGTGAATTTCCTTCATCGGCAGTTCCACGCTCTGCAGCCAGGATTGCGCCCCGGCCACGCCATGCGCATGATCGGCCGCCTGCATCAGCTCCCGTGCGCTGGCTGTCACGCCGCGCAGTACTGTGTGCAGCATCGGGGAAATATCCCGGATTCCGTAAAACGGCATCGTTCCGAACTGGATCACCGCTGCCAGCGCTTCCCGGATCTGAGCGTTCTGTTTTTCCAGAAACAGCGGCTGAAACGAAGGCTCCAGCTGTTCAATCTGTTCTCTGCCCAGTGAAAAAGCACACAGCGGAGCAATTCGCTGTTTGACCAGCTCCAGTTCCAGTCCTTCCGCCGTGTTCATCATTCCTCGCCCCGCATTTCATCCAGCAGCTTTTCGATCTGTTCCGGTGTGATCGAGTGCTCGCTCAGCCAGTCTCTGATCCATTGCCGGTCTTCATCGGTCAGCTGGTTCCAGCCTTCCGTCAGCTGATCCATCTGCTGCTGATCCAGCGGCAGTTCGGCCAGCCGCTGATTCAACACGGCCGCCGCTTTGCCCGGCAGCGCCAGCAGCGTATGATCCACGATCTGCTGGCCGTTATCAAAAACCGGCAGCAGCAGAATCACCGCCAGAATCACCATCCAGATCATCGTGTTGACCAGACTGAACAGCGCTCCCAGCAGCTGATTGACCTGTCGGACAAGCGGCAGATGGCCCAGCGCTTTGACCAGCGGCTTTAACAGAAACAACACCAGCCGGCAGACAAGAAACAGCACGATAAACCAGATCAGCTGATTCATCATGACCTGAAAAAAAGGAGCCAGCAGCGTGCCTTCCAGCGGATTCAGCGAGGAGGGAATCAGCATCACCCATCCCGCCAGCACCGGGCTGAACAGCCAGGCGGCAAACAGCGCCGCAATCAGCCCGATCGTATCGACCAGCTGAAGCAGAAATCCTCTTCGAATTCCGGCGATCAGATTCACCACCGCCAGAACAATTACGATCATATTCACCACGAACATGCCTTCATTCGGTATTGTCATCGTCTTCACCTCTTCCCGATAATCATATCGAAAACGGCCCGGTTTTGCAATTGTTGTGTTATCATAAGAAGATGAGGTGAAACGATGAACACAATCACGCTTCAGCTGGATCCACCATCGCTGCGCCGGCTTTACGAAACATGGAAAGAATACGAAACGAAGGCGCCGGCCTACGCGCTGTATCAGCTGCGGCCGGAAAACTGCACGATTACCGCCTACACTTCCCATAAAGTCGTTTTTCAGGGCAGGGATGCCGCAGTGTACGCCGCGCCGTTTACCCCCAAAACCAGGCCGGAAAACGCTCATGGCGGCAGCGATGAAGTCGGTACCGGCGATTATTTCGGAGCGGTCTGCGTCTGCGCCTGCGCGCTGAGTCAGCAGGATCTGCAATGGCTCGATACTTTGCCAGTCAGGGATTCCAAACAGCTCAGCGATGAGCTGATTGAAAACACCGCACCGCTTCTGATGCAGCGATTGCCCCATTCATTGCTGATAGTGGATCCGCACAAATACAACCAGATCCATGCCCGCTACAACATGAACCAGATCAAGGCGATTCTGCACAATCAGGCCTATCTTCATCTGCGCCGGAAAATGAAACGGCTGCCTGCGTTGCTGGTCGTCGATCAGTTTACACCAGAGGCCAGCTATTACCGTTATCTGGCAGATCAGAACGAGGTCGTCGGCGGTCTGCATTTTGAAACCCGGGCCGAAAGCCGGTATCCGGCTGTTGCCTGCGCTTCCATGATCGCCCGCTATGCTTTTGTGAAAAGCTGGGAAGCCATGGAAAAACAATGGGACATGCGTTTTGCCAAGGGAGCCGGCAGCGCTGTCGATCAGGATGGTCTTCGTTTTGTCCGCCGGTATGGCCAGCAAACGCTGCAGGAAGTCGCCAAGCTGCACTTCAAAAATACGGAAAAAATCTGTGGTTTAATGTAAAAAAGCGGGAATTCCTCTTCAGGAAAACCCGCTTTCTGCCATTTATTCCGGTCTGACTTCCACCTGCAGCGCAATCCGTTTTCCAAGCCGCACCAGCTCCACGCCCGAGGCCTGAAGCATTCGCTTGGAAGCGATGACATTGTCCTGATCCGCGTACTTGTCTTCTTCATAGACAATTTTCCGGATGCCGCTTTGAATGATCGCCTTGGCGCATTCATTGCAGGGAAACAGGGAAACGTACAGCGTACAGCCCCGCAGCGAACGGGTGCTGTTGAGAATCGCGTTCAGTTCGGCATGCACGACAAAAGCGTATTTGCTTTCCAGCATACCGCCCTCCCGGTCCCAGGGAAATTCATCATCGGAACAGCCGGTCGGCAAACCATTGTAGCCGATCCCGACGACTTTGTGCTGCGGGTCCACAATGACCGCCCCTACCTGCGTCGAAGGATCTTTGGAGCGCATCGCAGAAAGATGCGCCAGTCCCATGAAATATTCGTCCCAGCTCAGAACTCCTTCTCTTTTCACAACGCCGCCCTCCTTTTACACCTCGGTTTGATAATAAGTCTGCATGGTGCGTTCAAGCAGATGATCACCATAAAAGCCCAGTCCCGCCTCCTCTGCCATCTGCGCTACCATTCTGTCCGTTCCCGGATACACAAGATCCAGCTGACGGGCCTGCGGCTGCGCCATCTGAAAAATCAGAAAGGCAACGGCGGCACACAGCGCAGCAGCTGTATTGCGGCGCAGCTGTTTCCACGATTCGTTGCGGGTCATGATGATCGCCGTCAGAAGTCCGCCGACAAATCCGCCCAGATGAGCCAGAAATGAAACGTTCGGCATCAGACTGATCATCAGGTTTACTAACAGGATCAGCAGAAACTGCGTTCGGATCTGCGGCTGAAAAATGATTTTGGTCTGGAAACCATACACCAATACCGCGGCCATCAATCCGTACAGTCCCCCGCTGATGCCCACCGTCACGGTGTTGCCCTGTCCCAGAAAGACAAAGACGGAACCCCAGATGATCGAAACTGCCAGCGTAATCAGATAATTGCGGACTCCCATGAACTTCTCACAGATCATGCCGAGGTTGTACAGCGACATCATGTTCACCAGCAGATGCCAGACACTCAGATGAACAAGACCGCAGGTCAGAAAGCGCCAGTATTCGTTGGCGGCGACGACAAAGGCCTTGTAGTATGCGCCCAGAAAAATGCCGACCGCCGTGTTGACCTCGCCCGCTCCGGCCCAGCTGCGATACCGCCATGTCAGAAACAAACTGAGCAGATACACCGCCGTACAGATCGCCATCAGCACCAGTGTGGCCTTGGGCTGCATGGACTGTCTGATCTTGCGGACTTCTCTTTTTTTCTGACGCTGCAGCTCTTCCAGCTTATCGGAAATCCGCCGGTATTCCTGATGCGGATCCTCTATCGGATGCACCGCCTGATCCATGCCGGGAAACAGCGCCAGCAAGGAAGGACAGGAGATCGACTGCGGCGTGATCGTAACGATCGCCATCTGTTCCTCCTTCTCTTCCACCGCTTCATCGCTCAGATGAATATCCAGCAGATCGCAATTGCGCCGAAACAGATTGCGGATCGCCTGATGGATTTGCAGAATGCGCTGCTTGTCGAAAAAAACTGTGGACAGACGAGTCTGGGACAGGCGGATCACCGGATACTGAGGATGCTGCGGATTGCCCAGCCAGATCTCATTCTGTGCGCTGCGGGAGGAAACAAATTTATAGTGACAGTTGTTGATAAAATAGTACGCCAGCTCCAGCAGCTGGACATCTTTTTCGGTGATGTTCAATGCGGATCCCTCCTTTGACGAAGCTGCTGCAGCACCTGTTCAAACGCTTCCGGCAGCGGCGCCTCAAACGTCATCGGCTGACCGGTGCGCGGATGAACAAAGGAAAGCTGATAGGCATGCAGCAGCTGTCCCTGCGTCTGCATGGTCCGGCGCAGCGAATACTTCGGATCCCCGACGATCGGATATCCGATGTACTGCATGTGAACGCGGATCTGATGAGTCCGCCCGGTTTCCAGCCGGCAGCTGAGCAGCGTATAGCCGTCAAACCGTTCCACGACATGGAAATGGGTCACTGCTGGACGGGAATTCTTTTCGGTGACGGCCATTTTCTTACGGTCTTTTTCATCGCGGCCAATCGGTGCGTCGATCGTTCCGTACTCATGCGGCAGGTTGCCGTGAACCAGCGCATAGTAAAGACGTCCGGCCGTTTTTTCCGCCAGCTGGCCAGCCAGCGATTCATGAGCCATGTCGTTTTTGGCCGCGACCAGCAGACCACTGGTATCCTTGTCAATACGATGAACGATGCCCGGCCGCAGCACGCCGTTGATGCCTGACAGATCCTGGCAATGCCAGAGCAGACCGTTGACCAGCGTGTGATCCGGATTGCCCGGTCCCGGATGAACGACAAGCCCTTTCGGCTTGTTGATGACGATCACATCGTGATCCTCATAAACGATATCCAGATCCATTGCCTGCGGTGTGGCCTCCAGAGCCTCGTTTTCCGGTACCTGCACCTCAATTTCATCGCCCTGGCGGACTTTGTAGCTGTTTTTCACCGGCAGATCGTTGACCCGTACGCATTGCTGATCGATCAGCTGCTGAACACGATTACGGGAAAGGGAAGGCTGCTGAACGCTGAGAAATTTATCCAGCCGCAGTCCCTGCTGTTGTTCATCAACAAAAAAATTCAGTACCGTCATGCCGTCTTCCTCCCTTCCGGATGCAGACAGGTCGCCAGAATCAGCAAGCCCACGCCGATGACCAGCGCTGAGTCCGCGACATTGAAAATCGGAAAATCATAACCAAAAAGACAGAAATCAAGAAAATCACGCACATACTGAAACATCAGCCGGTCGATCAGATTCCCCGCGGCGCCCGCCAGAATCAGTACGGTAGCATAGCGTGAAAGCGTATCCTTTTTATCAGTCCGGGCCAGAAAGATCGAAAACCCGATCAGAGCGACAACCGATACGACGCAGAAGAAAACCGTCCGCCCTTCCATGATGCTCCAGGCCGCGCCGGTATTCTGCGCATAAGTGATGCTGAAAAACCCGGGAATCACCGGAATGCTTTCTCCTAAGGCCAGCGAAGACTGCACCCCGAATTTCGTTGCCATGTCCAGCGCCAGCACGCCGATCAGAAGTCCTATTTCACTTTTCTTCATTCATTTCACCACATTCTCTGTAACTTCTGTATTTTATCATAGCCGCAGACAGAATTCAAAGACTACACATTCCGCCCTTTGTCTGTCGCAGAAGAAAAAAGCCGCCAGAAGGCGGCTTGCGACAGATCAGAATTCCTTTTTTGCCATAATCCGTATCGAGCACAGCCAGGACAGCGCCAGCGCCGCGATAAAAATCAGCGTCGTGATGATCAACAGCCCCGGCCAGTCCAGCCCTGCCGGCCACGCCAGCCGGATTTGCGCCATCGACATCAGCCGGGCTCCGCCATACACGGCAACCAGCAGAAATACGATGATTCCCATCAGCAATAACCGGCTTTTCTCCGCTCCGTAGCGATAAATCAGCGGAATCAGGATCAGATCGAGAAAACCGCTGCCCAGCGCCGCCAGCGCGCCAAAAATCAGAAACATCGCCCCATCGAACGAGCCATGAGTCAACGTGGCCGCGATGGCCAGCACGGCATTCAGCACCCCCGCCATCACGATCAGAATCAGCACCAGCAGATATTTGGCGCTCACCAGCTCCCACCGGCGCAGCGGCATGGCGGCGGCATAGATATCCCAGTCGGCCAGATCGTCATAGCTGAAGGAAGAAACTGCCAGCGTGACCACACATAACGACAAGATCGAACCGATCATCTGCAAGGACGCCGCCGAAAGCATCGCCATGGCCAATAACGCGATCGCCACAACGCCCAGAATCCGCAAGGAATCCTGCAATACAACCAGTTCCTTATAAAGAAGTCCTTTCATTTACCGTTCCCCCCTGATCATGCAGAGCATGATCTCTTCCAGCGACGCGCTTTCAACAAGCAAGTCCGGATTGTCACGCCGTACCTGCGCGCGATGACGGACCAGCGCCTGACAGGTCAGATTCTGAGCCAGCAGGGCAACCCGATGTTCCGGGGCAATCTTTTCGATCTGCCGGCGGCTGGCCCGGACGATGCCGTACTCGTCATGAAGAACATCTTTCTGACAGACAAACTGCAGCTGTCCCTGATGGATGAACGCCACGCTGTCAGCGATCTTTTCGATATCGGCGGTGATGTGCGAAGAAAACAGAATCGAATGCGTTTCCTCCTGAATAAATTCATAAAACAGATCCAGAATTTCATCCCGTACAATCGGATCCAGACCGCTGGTCGGCTCGTCGAGAATCAGCAGTCTGGCGTTGTGAGAAAGCGCCGCCGCAATGGACAGCTTCGTTTTCATGCCGGTAGAAAAAGTCCCGATCTTCTTATGCTCAGGCAGCGCAAACCGCCCGCACAGTTCCAGAAACCGCTCCCGCTGCCATTGCGGATAGATTTTGGCCAGCATCCGTTCGATCTGCGGAATACGCAGACTGCCGTGAAAGTGACAGCCATCAAGAACCACGCCGATCTGTCCGCGTTCTTCGCGGCTCAGCTGTTCCCATGGCTTGCCGAAGATCAGAATCTCTCCCTCGCTGCGGATCAGATGAAGTATCGCCTTGATCGTCGTTGTCTTGCCGGCGCCGTTTTCACCGATAAATCCCATGACCTCGCCCTGGTGCAGGTTCAGATTCAGCCTGTGCAGCTGAAACTGCGGATAACGCCGGCTCAGCCGGCTGATCGTCAACATGGAATTCACTCTTTTTCCTCCTTATCGATCAGTGTCAGGATTTCTATCATCTCTTCCAGAGAAACCTTTCCCAGCCGCGCCAGCCGGACCGCTTCTTCCAGCTTCTGTTCAATCTGGCGCAGGTTTTCCTCCCGCATCAGTTCTACATTGCGTTTCGCAACAAAACAGCCCTTGCCGCCATGAGTGACAATGAATCCTTCCCGTTCGAGCTCCTCATAAGCTCTCTTCGTCGTAATCACACTGATTCGCAGCTCTCTGGCCAACAGACGCATCGAAGGCAGGGCGTCCCCTTCCTTCAGTTCTCCGCAGAGAATCTGCGATTTGACCTGAGCGACAATCTGCTGATACAACGGCTGTTCACTGGCATTGCTGATCAGGATCTCCATCTTCCCACCCTTTCACTGTATATATACAGTATATACAATATACACAGATTGTCAACAACGAAAGAAAAAACCGTCTTTCGAAAGAAAAGTTTCCTTTTCTGTCCAAAAGACGGGATAACGCATCAAAACGGGATGTGCAGCGGCGCCTTCTCTTCCAGCTCATAGGGCTGATACCGTTGCTGAGTGCGGTCAATCTGATTTTCCGAGCTCTGCTGATCGTAGCCGCCCTGCCAAATCCGCCGCAGCGAATCGGCGATCTGCCGGCTTTGCTGCTCGTTCAACGTCAGCGTCCGAACCGCCTCAACCCGGCTTTCCCTGCCTAACAGCGCCAGGGTCACCTTCATCGCGCCATCCTGCAACAGAAGCTGCGGTTGCTCATTCTGCTGGATCATAAACGGAAGATCCGACGTTTCCAGGACGTCTTCTATCCGCACGGTGAAAAACACGACCGTATCCAGCGGCAGAAACCCCAGCAGTCCCGGATTGTGCAGAAAAGCCTGAATTTCTTCACGCTGCCAGATTTCATCCCGAATCAGAATCAGCCACGTTCCCTCAACATAATCAATCATCACGCCATCATCAATAGAATAGACGCACGGTTTGCCCACTTCCAGTTTCATCGTCTCGCTCCTTTTTTCGCTTCTATCGGTTCAGCAGCCGGTTTTCCTGTTCCTCTCTGAACTGCGCCGTATACAGCTGCGCATAGTAGCCGTCCAGCGCCATCAGCTGCGAATGCGTTCCTCGCTCTACAATTTTACCCTTTTTCATCACCAGAATCAAATCCGCGTGAATGATCGTGGACAGCCGGTGAGCGATGATGAAGCTCGTTCTGCCTTTCAGCAGATGTTCAATCGCAAACTGAATAACCTGTTCGGTTTCGGTATCGATCGAAGCGGTCGCTTCATCCAGAACAAACAACCGCGGATCGGCAAGCACGGCCCGGGCAAAGGAAATCAGCTGTTTCTGTCCGGTCGACAACCGCGATCCACCCTCGCCCACCTCGGTATCATAGCCGTTCTGTAACCCGCAGATGAAATCATGAGCGTTGACCAGCCGCGCCGCCTGTTCAATCTGTTCATCGCTGGCATCCAGCTTGCCATAGCGGATGTTTTCACGGATCGTGCCGGAAAACAGGTGCGGCGCCTGCAGAACATAGCCGAGATTCGAGTGCAGCCAGCCCAGTGAACGCTGCCGGTAATCTACCCCGTCGATCAGAATCTGACCGCTGACCGGTTCATAAAAGCGGCACAGCAGATTGACAATCGTGCTCTTTCCGGAGCCGGTTTCCCCGACCAGCGCGACCGTCTGACCGGCCTTTACTTTCAGATTGAAGTCTGTCAGAATGCGTTCGTTGGCCAGATACTCAAAATCGACATGACAAAATTCGATATCTCCCCGCATCGGTTCGTAATGTTCCGGTTTCGGATTCAGCTCTGTTCCATACCGTTCGATCACTTCCGGGCTGTCCACAACCTGAGGAACGCTCTCCAGCAAAGACAGCACCCGTTCCGCGCTGGCCTGCGCCAGCTGCAGCTCCGCAATCAGCCGGGCGATCTGCCGCAGCGGCTCAAAAAACTGCGTCGCGTATTGGGTGAACATCATCAGCGTGCCGAACTGCAATGTCTGCATCAGCACCTGATGACCACCCAGCCACAGAATCGCCGCGCTGCTCAGCGCTCCCAATCCCATCACCAGCGGCATAAACAGCGCCGACAAGGTTGCGGCCCGGATACTGGACTCCTTCATCTGCCGGGTCTGCTGATCAAATTCCTTCAGGTTTTCCTGCTCAATGACCAGCGTCTTGGTTGTTTTGGCCCCGCTGATGCCCTCGTTGAAGGAGCTGGTAATGCGCGAGTTGATCCGCCGTACGGAACGATAGCTTTTCAGAATGCGGGTCTGAAACCAGACGCTCAGCCAGGCCAGCACCGGCACGACAATCAGCACCACAAGCGCCAGCTGCCAGTTGACGATCAGCATGACCACGCTGACTCCCACCATCACCGCCACGCCCCAGATCAGATCCATCAGACTCCAGGAAAGAATTTCCGCCAGTCGGGCGATATCGCTGTTCATGCGGGCCATCAGCCAGCCTACCGGCGTCCGGTCAAAATAGGAAAAAGACAGCGTCTGCAGCTTGGCGAACGCCTGCTGCCGGACATCATAGGAAAAAGCCATTTCGATCTTGCCGGCCTGCATGAAAAACAGATACACCGCCAGCGCCTGAAACAGCACGGCCGCCAGATAGATCAGCGCGAAGAAAACCAGCGGCCAGCCCTGTTTCTGAAGCGGGGCAAAGGTATCGATCGCCAGCTTATTCATCAGCGGAAACAGAACATCGCACCCCGCTACCGCAATCATCAGCACAAACAGCCCGGCCAGCTCCTTTTTCAGCGGCCGCATCAGAGCCAGAATCCGCTTCCACAATCCGGCGTCCAGCGTCTGCGTGTTGTATTGCTGTTCTTCAAATTGAATCTGACTCATTCCTGCTGCCCTCCTTTGCGGCTGCCCGCCGTCTGAATTTCATAAATGCGCCGGTACAGTCCCGGCTGTTTTATCAGCTGCGCATGCGTTCCGGACTGCGTAATCCGGCCCTGCTCCAGCACCAGAATCAGATCGGCGTCCATGGCGGAAGCGATGCGCTGGGTGATGATCAGGGTCGTCGTCTGCTGCTGAACCTGCTTCAGCGACGCGCGGATTCTGGCGTCCGTCTGCGTATCCACCGCCGAAAGCGAATCGTCAAAAATCAGAATCGGCCGATGAGCCAGAATCGTGCGGGCAATCGCGATGCGCTGTTTCTGTCCGCCTGACAACGTCACTCCCTTTTCTCCGACCAGCGTCTGATATCCCTGGTCAAATTCATGAATGACTTCGTGAACCGAGGCAATGCGGGCCGCCTGTTCTACCTGCTGCTCTTCGGCTTGCCGGTGCGCCAGATGAATGTTGTCGTAAATCGTGCGGGAAAACAGAAAAGGTTCCTGCAGCACAATACCGATATGTTCGCGCAGCCAGCGGCGCTGAATCCGGGTCAGGTCTACCCCGTCGATCCGGATGACGCCGCTGCTTGGATCGTACAGTCTCATCAACAGATGCACCAGCGTTGACTTGCCGCTGCCGGTCGGTCCAATCAGCGCGACGCTGGTCCCTTTTTCGATGGTCAGCGTGATGTCCTTCAAAACCGGCTGATGATCGCCCTCATATTGAAAACTGACGTGATCCAGCTCAATCCGCCCTTCAATCGGCGGCGTTTCCCCGCTGTCCACCTCTTCCTGCGGCAGATCGAAAATTTCCAGAAGGCGGCCGATCGACACGCTCATCTTGCCCATGTCCGCCAGAATCCGTCCCAGATTGCGCACCGGCCACAGAATCATTCCCTCATAGGAAATAAAGACAAAGAAATTACCGATGCTCAGCTCACCCTGACCGGCAGCCAGAATGCCTGCCAGCACGATGACGAAAATCTGAAGCAGGCAGATCAGATCGCTGGTACCCCAATACGCTCCCAGATGACGGATCATCCGAAACGTCAGATCCCGGTACACTGCGTTTTTCTTTTCAAACCGCTCAATTTCATACCGTTCATTGCCAAATGCCTTGACCACCCGAATTCCGGACAGATTTTCCTGCACAGCGCTGCTCAGTTCTCCTTCCGCCTGATCCGAAGCGGTGAACGCCTTCTGGACACGGCGGAAGAAAAAATAGGCATACCCGACCAACAGCGGCATCGAAAGCATGGCCAGCCAGGCCATTGGACGATAAATCGAAAACAGAATCACCAGCGCCGATAACGCGGTAGCCACCGAATACACCACTTCTGAAACCTGTCCAGACAGAAACCGGCGGATCTGATCGACATCGTTGGTGCAGCGCTGCACAAGATCGCCGGTTTTCAGCGTGCTGTGAAGACTGAAAGGCAGCGACTGCAGATGCCGGTACAGGTCGTTGCGGATCCGGCGGCAGACCTCTTCTGAAATCACCGCGTTCCAGCGTCCGCGCAGAAAAACAAGAATGCAGATCAGAAAATTGATGATCAGAATCGCCATCGCGCCGATCCACAGATTGTCCCGCAATACCTCCACTCCGCCCAGCCTCTCGCAAAGCGCAGCCAGAAACGGACTGGTCACCGGCTGCCGGTCGATCACATTATCGATCATGAAACTGAACAGCAATGGTGAACAGAGATTCAAAAACGCATACATGATCACCGCCGCGATCATTGCGATCACGCGAAGCCGGTTCCCTTCCAGCTCAGCGATAAGAAAACGGATTTTCCTCATGGTTTTCCCCCCTTGTGCAAAATAAAAAGCACGCTGTGTGCTTTTCCCTGCTGAATTCTCTTTTTCCGGCTGCCGATCATTTCGCCCTGCAATACAAAAACAGCGAACGCCGCCGGTTTCCTTCAACACCCGACTGTTGCTTCATCCCTTTTTCCTCCTGAAGGAAAAAAGAAGAAGAAGCTGTCCCGGACAATTACTGGAAATGTCGGGCCAGCGCCGTTGCGATCTGATCAGGACAGGATGTCGGCTTGCCGCCGCAGCGAACTCCCTGAAAAGCATCAATCACTTCCTGAACGGTCTTTCCCTTGATAATTCTGGAAATTCCCAGCAGATTCCCCGGGCATCCGCCGGTAATCACCACATTGGTAATCACACCGTTTTCAACTTCAAAATCCATCTTTTTGGAGCAGACTCCTTCTGGTATATAAGTAAATTTCTCCTTGGTCATCGTCATTGCCATACCCCTCCTGCACTCTTTTGGAAGAATCATATCATAATCCGTAATCTCTCACAAGCAAAATGACGCAAAATCAGCCGGTCGCCCGGCTGATTCGTATTTATCTGTATTTGATCAGGGATTCAAATTTCCTGAAAATCTTGTTGTCGGCAATGACCAGCAGCTGATCGTTGGCCTCGATCGTGTAATAGGCGTCCGGGGAAATCGACAGATGTTCCTTCGGATTCTTTCTTATTCCCAGCACGTTGATGCCATAATTCGCCCGCAGTTCCAGCGCCTTGAGCGTCTTGCCTACCCACTTGGCCGGAGCGACGATCTCCACCATGCTGTAGTCATCGTCGATGTCGATCAGATCGATGATGTTGCGGGAAACCAGCGATTTCGCCACTCTTTCGCCCATTTCCTTTTCCGGCCGGACGACGTGATCTGCGCCGATTTTTTCCAGAATCTGCATGTATTTCTTATTTTTGGCCTTGGCCATGATAAACGGAATGCCCAGCTCCTTCAGGTTCATCACGCCCATGATGCTTTCTTCCAGATGACTTCCCGTCGCCACCACCGCCGCATCGCAATCCTGAATTCCAATCGCCCGGAGCTGATCGATATCGGTGAAATCCGCCTGTATCGCCTGGGTGACAAAATCACTGACGCGGTCAACGCAGGCCAGATCCTTGTCAATCGCAATCACCTCATGATTGAACTTGGACAGCGTTTTGGCAATGGTCGATCCGAAGATTCCCAAGCCCAGAATCACATATTGTTTTGTTTCAGACATCTTAACTCTTATCCTCCTGTTGAAACCGCAGTCTGCCGGCGGTTTCGCAACCTCTGATCAGGCTGCATGCCTGGCCCATGCCGAGGGTTGACAGCAGGGGCGTTATCAGTGTACACCTTTTGACGCTGCCGCTCAATAGCCAAAGAAAAAGATTTCAAAGCCTTTGCCTTTTCTTAGCTTTCTTCTGTTGTGCCATCACGATTCGTTTTACTTTTTACTGTGATGATGATATACTCCTACAGAAATGAAAGTGAGAAATCCATGAAATTTAATGAATTCCAATTATCTTCTGAACTGTGCCGCGCCATCGAAGAGTGCGGCTATCGTGAAGCGACTTACATCCAGAGCGCCTGCATTCCGGTCATGCTGAGCGGCGGGGATATCATCGGCCAGTCGCAGACCGGGACCGGCAAAACCGCCGCTTTTGCGATTCCCATCGTGGAAATGCTGCAGCCGACAACCATGAAACGGCCGCAGGCGCTGATTCTTTCTCCTACCCGGGAGCTGGCGATGCAGGTAGCGCAGGAAATCCGCAAATTCGCCAAATACAAGGAAGGTCTCAGAACCGTCTGCATTTACGGAGGTCAGCCAATCCATCAGCAGATTCTCGATCTGAAGAAAGGCGCGGACATCGTCGTTGGAACGCCGGGTCGGATTCTCGATCATCTCCGCCGCCGGACGCTGCGTTTTGAACAGTGCCGTATCCTGGTGCTGGATGAAGCGGACGAAATGCTGAACATGGGCTTCCGTGAGGAAATTGAAGATGTCATGGAGCAGCTGCCGCCGCAGCGGCAGACCGTGCTGTTTTCCGCGACCATGCCTCAGCCGATTCTGGACATCGCCTCGCAATATCAGCACAGCCCGGTGCATCTGAAAGCGCCGTCCAATCCATCCTCCATGCCGAAAATCGAACAGATCGTTTACGTCTGCCCCAAAGAAGCCAAAAAAGAAATTCTGATGCAGCTGATCTCGATGCAGAACCCCCGTCAGGCGATGATTTTCTGCAATACCAAAAAGATGGTCGATGAACTGACGGCGGATCTGGTGGCGAAAAGCTATCCGGCGGCGGCGATTCATGGCGATATGAAGCAGGAAGCGCGCAGCGCGGTCATGGACAATTTCAAAAGCGGCAAGCTGTCCATCCTGGTCGCCACGGATGTCGCCGCGCGGGGCATTGACGTCGCCTCCATGGATGTCGTCTTCAATTACGATTTCCCGCAGGAAACGGAATACTACGTTCACCGCATCGGCCGTACCGGCCGGGCCGGCAAGGAAGGGCTGGCCGTAACGCTGATCACCTCGCGGCAGAAATACGCGCTGCGGGAGCTGGAAAAGAAGCTGAAGACCAGACTGATTCAGAAGCCGCTGCCTTCCCTGCAGGAAGTCCGGCAGCTGCGGCTGAACCGGCTGAGCGATGAAATCGTCTCTCTGCTGCAGCAGCAGGTTCCCGAAGCCATCAGCGAGGTCGTCGACCAGCTGCACAAACAGGGCTGTTCCTACCGCAGCATCGCCCTGGCATTGACTTTTGACAAAGCCGGCGGGGAAATCTTTGATGAAAAAGCCTGGAACGCGGAAGCGAAACCGGCGCTGATCGTTACTGAAAAAGGCATGAGCGAACTGCTGCTGAATCTGGGCGAGCAGGATCGGATCACCGCCTCCGTCCTGGTCAGCGCCATTGCGGAAGCAACCGGCTTGCAGGGCAAGGACATCGGCCGGATTCAGATCCGCGCCACAGAAAGTCTCGTGCAGATTCCGCGTCAGTTTGATCAGAAAATCTGCCGCATGCTGAAGAATACCGTGATTCGTGGCAAAACGGTTGTTCCGCTGCTGATCCGCAGCCATGAGGGTTCTTCCCGCAACGCTAAAAACAGCCGGAAATCCCGTTTGAACAACCGGCGTCAACGCCGTCGTTAATCCTTTAAACAAACGAAAACTCTGTGCCTGGCAGAAACGCGTTTCTTTCTGCAAGCACAGAGTTTTTTACTTCTTCCCGTTACCAGACCGCTCAGCGAAACAAATTCGCCAGCGCCTGAGCCAGCAGCTTGATATCCAGCCTGCTTGTGTTGATGCACAGATCATAATTCAGTTTGTTGCCCCAGCTTCTGCCGGTAAGCAGTTCATAGTAATTCGCCCGCTTTTTATCAATGCCGCTCATCTTCTGCTTCAGCTCGCGATCCGACAGGTTCTCCTGCGTCGGCCCCTTCGTGCGGCAGCGGCGCAGTTTGCTTTCAACATCCGCATAGACGAAAATCCGAAACGGGTTTTCCTCTTTCAAAATGAAGTCGGCGCAGCGTCCCACGATGACGCAGTCTGATTTTCTGGCCATTTCCAGAATAATCCGCGTCTGTTCCTGATAGATTTTCAGCGTCTGATCCAATGCCGGATCGGCGACAGGATAAAAGCTGCGGCCGATATGAATAGGAAAGGAAAACAGAGAATGCTGTTCCACAATCGCTTCGACATACTTCTCCGAAAGCGAGGTCCGCTTTGCAATTTCGCTGATAATCTCCTGATCGTAATAGGCAAAACCGAGATTTTCTGATAACCGGCGGCCGATTTCACGGCCACCGCTGCCGAATTCGCGTCCGATCGTAATAATCTTATTCACTGACAACCACCCTTTCCTGTGAAGTCTGTTTTGTATAGCGAACTATCATACGCAAAACGTATACCGCCACCAGCAGTTCGGTCAGCGGCATGGCAAACCAGATGGCATCCGCTCCGGCGATGACCGGAAGCAGCAGGATGAGGCAGCCGCTGACGAGCAGACCGCGTGAAAGAGAAACAACCAACGCCGTCTTCGGTTCCATGACCGCCTGGAAATAATACGTTGAAAAGATGTTGAGCGGCAGCAGCAGAAAAGACAGACTGTAGCTGCGGATAATAAACGGCGCCAGAC
>CAJFOC010000034.1 GCA_904395815.1 uncultured Holdemania sp. | reverse complement strand
GTCAATGTGTCGAAAAAATGTTTTTGGACGCAGTTTTTTCTGTTTCTCATTATATTTCCTGCGGCTTAAAAAGTCTGAATTTGTTGCCAGAGAAACAACGGGAGGAAAACGTATGAAAGAACAAGACGGGCATGGCGCGGATGAAATGCTGCAGAAACTGAAGGAAGCTACCGGCGCCGACTACATTTCCGATCTGCGCGTCGAGCCGTTTTTCACGCAGGCGCTGCGGATTCTGGATTCCTGGGATAAACGGCAGGGACATCTGGACGACTGGCTGCAGGTATTGCGATATCTTGGTTTTGCTGAGCGGATCGAAAGCCGGGATCAGCTGCAGGCGCAGATCCGCCAGACAGTGAAAAGAAAGACGAAAGCGGAATAAGCACAAGATCAAGGTTCAGGGATCGCAAGCGGCGAAACAACGTCCGGCTGAGGTTGATTTTCGTTCTTTCTCATTGTATAAAAAAGGAAAGAAAAGGAAAGCAGCCGTCACGGATCTGTACAGGAGAGTAACGCTATGAGACAAAGAGCTTATGCCAAGATCAATCTGAGCCTCGACGTCATTCGCAGAAGAGAGGACGGGTATCACGATCTGGAAATGATCATGGTCCCGGTGAATCTGTATGACACTTTGGATTTTCAGTTTGCTGACCAGATGAAAATCATCAGTAATGTCCGGTATCTGCCGATGGACAAGCGCAATACGATCATCAAGGCGGTTGAGATTCTGCGCGAGGAATTCGGCTTTCGCGAGAATTTTGAAATCGTTCTGAAAAAACACATTCCAACCCAGGCCGGACTGGCTGGCGGCAGTGCCGATGGAGCGGCCGTTATCCGGGCGCTGAACCGGATGCTGGGGCTGGGGATGAATCTGGCGAAAATGCTGGAGCTGGGAAAGAAAGTCGGCGCGGATGTACCGTTCTGCGTGGCCAGCCGTCCGGCAAGGGTCACCGGGATCGGCGAACAGCTGGAGTTTTTCCATGTCCGGACGCCGTTTTTCATCTTGCTGGTCAAGCCTTATAAAGGCGTATCCACCCGCACCGCTTTTGAGACGCTGGACTTTTCATCCGCCGTGCACCCGGATGGTCAGCGTATGCGGCAGGCGCTGATGAGCGGCAATTATCCCGAAGTGGTGGCCTCGCTGGGCAATACGCTGGAACAAAGCGCGTTCCGGCTGGTTCCGCAGATCGAAAAAATCAAGCAGGAACTGCTGGCGATGGGATTTGACGGGGCACTGATGAGCGGCAGCGGATCCACGGTGTTTGCGTTGACTCAAAACGAGGAACTGCTGGAACTGGGGGCGCGCAAAATGGCCAGAAAGGCCGCCTTCATTCGCAAGACGACAATCCGTCCGGAGTCGGCGACAAGGAAAAGACCGGCTTCGCGCTTGGAAGATCAGGCGGAAAATTCATCTGAAGACAATGCGTAACAGGTCAGAATCTGAACGAAAAAACCGGGACTTCCGGCAAAAAAGTTCAGTTTGACCTTTTTTTAGGCGTTCACTTTGAGTAAAATAATACTGTGGAGGACGGTGGATTATGAAATCGGCTATTATTATGGCAGCCGGTAAGGGAACGCGCATGCATTCCCAGCTGCCTAAGGTCATGCACAAGGTCTGCCAGAAACCGATGCTGGGTCACATTCTGGATCAGCTGAAAAAAGCGCAGCTGGACAGGATTGTGACGGTAGTCGGCTATGGTCATGAACAGGTTCAGGCTGCGATGGAAGGACAGACGGAATTTGTGCTTCAGTCGCCTCAGTTAGGAACCGGACATGCGGTGATGCAGACGGCGCCGCTTCTCAGCCGGGAAGAGGGAAAAACCCTGGTTGTCAACGGTGATTGTCCCTGTGTTCAAAGCGAGACGTATCAGGCGATGATGGATGCGCTGGAAGACTGCGGCATGGTGGTGCTGACCGCGGTTCTACAGGATCCCAGGCAGTACGGCCGGGTGGTAAGAAATCCTCAGGGCATGATTGAAAAGATCGTGGAGTACAAGGATGCGACAGAAGAGGAACGGAAAATCCAGGAGATCAACACCGGAATTTACTGTTTCGACAATCAGGCGCTGTTCCGTTATCTCAAAGAGCTGCAGAACGATAACGCTCAGCAGGAGTATTACATTACCGATCTGGTGGAAATCTTCAACCGCAACGGATTGGGAGTGCGGGCGAAGGTCATCGAGGACAGTCAGGAGGCCGCCGGCATCAACGATAAGAAAGAGCTGGCGCAGGCTAATCGCTGGATGCAGAAGAAGATCAATGAACGCTGGATGGAAGCCGGCGTCACACTGATCAATCCGGACAGCACCTATATCGGTCCGGATGTCGTGCTGGGACAGGATGTGACGCTGTATCCGAATGTGTATCTGGAAGGCAACACGGTTATCGGCGAGGGAACGACCATTCTGCCGCAGTCATTTCTGGTCAATGCGGTCATTGGAAAGCATTGCCGGATCGACAGTTCACGCATTACCGACAGTGTGATTCACGATGAGGTCACAGTCGGACCGTTCGCTCATCTGCGAATGAATTGCGAGGTGGACAGCAAGAACCGGATCGGCAACTTTGTGGAATTCAAAAATACCAGGATGGGCTTTGACAGCCGTTGTGCGCATCTGACTTATCTGGGAGACAGCGATATCGGTTCCCGGGTTAATATCGGCTGCGGTGTGATTACGGTAAACTATGACGGCAAAAACAAATTTCATACTACGGTGAAGGATGGGGCCTTCATCGGCAGCAACGTCAATCTGATTGCGCCGCTGACCGTAGGGGAAAACGCGGTGGTGGCCGCCGGGTCTACCGCAACTCAGGATGTCCCGGACGGAGACATGGCGATTGGCCGGGTCCGTCAGGAAAACAAACCGGGCTATGGGTTAGTCTATAAAAACAAAGAGAAGAAATAGAGGAGAAAACATGATAGAGAATGCAATTGTCTTCGCACTGTCGTCCAGTGTGGAATTGGCTCAGGAGATTGTGGATTATCTGGGGATGCCGTTAGGGAAATGCTCGGTCAAGCATTTTGCCGATGGAGAAATCATGGTGGAACCGGAGGAATCCGTTCGCGGGCGTTCCGTTTATATCGTTCAGTCCACCTGTTCTCCGGTTTCCGACCGGCTGATGGAGGTGTTGATCGCGATTGACGCCTGCAAGCGCGCCAGCGCCGGTGAAATTACTGTGATCATGCCGTATTACGGCTATGCCCGCCAGGATCGCAAGGCCCGTGCCCGTCAGCCGATCACGGCCAAACTGGTAGCGGATCTTCTGCAGACCGCAGGGGCGGACCGCGTGGTCACCATCGACCTGCACGCCACGCAGATTCAGGGCTTTTTCAACATTCCGATCGATGATCTGAGCGCGGTTTCGATGATCGGTCAGTATTTCCGTTCCAAAAATCTGGACAACGTCGTCGTGGTTTCGCCTGACCATGGAGGAACAACCCGTGCCCGCCGGCTGGCCGACTGCCTGGGCGCGCCGATGGCGATCATCGACAAGAGAAGACCAAGACCGAATGTTGCGGAAGCGATGAATGTCATCGGCGAGGTAGAAGGCAAGACCGCGATCATCGTCGACGACATGGCCGATACCTGCGGCACGCTGATTGCCGGCGTCAACATTCTGTATGAAAAAGGTGCGCGTGAAATCTATTTTGCCTGCACGCACGGGCTGCTCAGCGGTCCGGCTATCGAGCGGATCCAGAATTCGCACATCAAGGAAATGGTCATCACCAACACCATTCCGATGACCGAAGAAAAGAAAAACGGAACGGACAAGATCACTGTGCTGTCTGTCGGCTACATGCTGGCGAAAACCATCGAAGCCATTCAGCTCAAAAATCCGGTCAGCGCCGTCTTCGATCTGTTCAACGACTGAGTTTCTTTAGAGAAATCATGCCGGCCGACTCCTGTTCAGGAGCCGGCCTTTTTCGGTGATCAAACGCAGGCTGTTTACTTTTGAAAAGGAAAGATTATAATAGTAAGAATCAGGAAAGGGGAAAGGGAATGGAAAAAACACAGAAAGAACGACTTTTTGAAGATGTGCCGATACCCAAGGCCGTTGCGACGCTGGCGGTTCCTACCGTGCTGAGCTCGCTGGTCATGGTGCTGTATAATCTGGCGGATACTTATTTTGTCGGCATGCTGAACAATCCGGTGGAAAACGCCGGTGTGGCGCTGGCGGCGCCGGTATTGCTGGCATTCAACGCGATCAACAACCTGTTTGGCGTGGGCAGTTCCAGCCTGATGAGCCGTTCGTTGGGCCGCAAGGATTACGATACGGTTCGCCGCAGCGCGGCCTTCGGGTTTTACGGCGCGCTGTTTTTCGGTTTTGTTTTCTCGCTGGGCTGCACGGTTTTCCAGGGACCGCTGCTGTCGTTATTGGGAGCGGACAGCTCCACGACTTCGGCGACGGTGGGGTATCTGTTCTGGACCGTGACGCTGGGCGCGGTGCCAGCCATTTTGAACGTGGTGATGGCTTACATGGTCCGTTCGGAAGGCGCGTCGATGCACGCCAGCATCGGAACGATGAGCGGCTGTATCCTGAACATGATTCTGGATCCGATTTTTGTTCTGCCGTGGGGATTGAACATGGGAGCGGAAGGCGCCGGCTGTGCGACGTTCATTTCCAACTGCGTCGCCTGTCTTTATTTCTTTGTGCTGCTGGCGGCCAAGCGGAAATCAACGTACATCAGTCTGTCGCCGCGGCATTTTACCCTGCAGAAAAACATCGTCGTCTCCGTGTTTGCCGTCGGAATTCCGGCTTCCATTCAGAATCTTCTGAATGTGACCGGCATGACGATTCTCAACAATTTCACCGCGGCTTACGGCGCGACTGCCATTGCGGCCATGGGCATCAGTCAGAAAGTGTATACGGTACCTACGCAGGTGGCGATGGGGCTTTCTCAGGGAATCATGCCGCTGGTCAGCTACAATTATGCCAGCGGCAATGTCCGGCGTATGAAAAAGACGATCACTTTCTCAATGAAAATCGCGCTGACCTTTTTGTGCATCCTGGCTGTGCTGTTCTTTTTGCTGCCGGGACTGATCATTCATCTGTTCATCGCGGATGAACAGGTCATCGAATACGGTTCGCATTTTCTGCGCGGCTTCTCGTTGGCGATGCCGTTTCTGGTGGTGGATTTCATGGCGGTGGGCGTCTTTCAGGCAGTGGGTCTGGGTAAGGCGGCGCTGGCTTTTGCGCTGCTGCGCAAAATCGCGTTGGAAATTCCGGCTCTGTTCATCCTGAATATGCTGATTCCGCTGTACGGGCTGGCTTACGCGCAGTTCTGTGCGGAGCTGATTCTGGCCAGTGTGGCGGTGATTGTACTGCGCTGGCTGTTCCGCAAACTGGACGCTGGCGGTAATCCGAATCCCGCTTCATATTGAAAAAGGATTTTCTTCAGCAGATTCCGGCTGTCGAAAATCCTTTTTTATACAATCTGATCAGGATGGAAAAGGCTGTGTTTCGTCAGACCGGCAAAATGAAGTCAGCCGTCGCTTTCCGCTTCTGCGTCGAAGTCGGACAGCGCAAGGAAACGGTTCATCTCAAAAGAGTAAAGATAGGCGCTTAAGGCATGCTGCGGCGCCATCTCTTTCAGGCAGCGGACATACAGCTGCAGCTGCGGACGGTAATGATCCATCAGCGTCTGCGGATCTGAAATCCGGTCGCTTTTGAAGTCGATCAGAATCATTTCCTGCTGATCCCAGGCCAGATAGTCGATCTGACCGCGAATCAGCTGCCGGTCCAGTTCCAGGGCAAACGGCAGTTCTTTTTTTACCGTCATCGCCTGGCAGCGCCGAAACAGGGGCTGCCGGTCCAGCTGCAGCAGACGTTGAATATCCGGCTCGGACAGCGTGGGCAGCTGTGCTTTTAACATCGCGAAAGTCCAGGGGGTCTGTGGCAGCTGTTCCACCGCTTCATGCAGCAGAATGCCGCGCTGTGTATGCCGGCCAGCAAGGCGGTTAGGCGCCAGCGGCGGTAAAGGAAGCTGGTCTTCCTCGGCGGAAGGGGAGAGCGTCTGCCAGGGGCGGTCTATTCCCTGATAGTGGGCGATCGTTACGACATCGCGCTCCGGTTTCACCACCTGGCGGGGTTCCTCTTGCCGGCTCACAAGTACCAGCTTCCAGAAATCCGCGCGGCAATCGGTCATGGCGGACAGGATCAGATCGGTTGTTCCGCGGCGCTGCATCAGCGTGTTGAGGGTAACCGGCTGGGCAGCGGGTTCCTGTTTGACGGTGTCGACCAGGATCATCTTCTCCTGTGCCCGGGTCAGAGCGACATACAGGATGCGGACGTTTTCCTCCAGTTCTTCCAGCGTAAACCGGTATTCGATCGCCTGCCGGATCAGGGAAGGGCGGCGTAATCGCCATGGCATATCCAGCGCCATCAGACCGATGCCCAGATCGGCGTCGGTAACGCAGGTTTCGCGCTGGTCCGGCAGATCGATGCGGCTGTTGGCCCAGTACAGCACGACGGGAAACTGCAGGCCTTTGGACTGATGGATGGTCATGACCTTGACGACGTCGTCTTCGCTGCCTACCGGAATCGCTTCCGAGGTTTTCTCTTCACTCATTCGATCCAGCATTGCGGCAAACGCCGCCAGCGAATCGCTCTGATCGCGGCTGAAGATCTCTGCCTTCTGCAGCAACAGATCGCAGTTGGTTCGCTGTTGTGAGGTGCAGTGCAGCTCATAGAAATCATGCAGTCGTAACAGCTCGCTGATCAGGGCGCACAACCCCTCTTCGCTGACGACCTGTCTCAGATGCTGCAGATCCTCGCACAGCGGATGTCCGCTGTCCCTGAGCACTTCGATCAGCGGACGGCGTTGTCGTCTGAGCGCCATCTGCGCCAGCTGTTCGTCCGTGGTGTGATAATAAGGCGAAGTGAGCACCGCGGTCAGCGCCAGCGAATCGGCCGGATTCAGCAGGATGTTAAACCAGGACAGCAGAATCTGAATCGCCTCCGACTGCACAAAACCGGCCCGGGTATCGATATAACAGGGAATCCCGGCCTCGTCGAAAGCTTGTTTCAGATGAATTTTCACCGCGTGAGAGCGGACCAGGACGACATAATCCTTCCATTGACGCCAGGCGGACTGTTCGTGCATCGTCAGGATTCGCTGGGCGATGTAGCGGGCTTTGATGAGGTTGGAAGTCAGATTTTCCTGATCGTCGTCGGATTTCAGATCGGGGATCATCAGAGCGTGAAATTCCACCGCTTCATTGTTGAGGCGCTGGGCAGGGGCTCCGGTCTGAACACAATCGTATTCCGTATAGCGGTCGTTACAGCCGGGAATGTTCATCAGTTTCATGAACAGAGCGTTGTTGAAGTCGACAATGGTCTGTTTGGAACGGTAGTTGCTGCTGAGGTGGACAAACACGTTGTCTTCGGTATCGTTCATCAGCCCGCGCATGATCTGCGACCGGGCGCCGCGGAAGCGGTAGATGGACTGTTTGACATCGCCGACACGAAACAGGTTGTTGCCGCGGGAGACGGCGGTCAGAATGGCGTTTTGAAGTTCGTTGGTATCCTGAAATTCATCGACCATGATTTCGTCGAACTGTTCCTGATAACGGCGGGCCACGCTGCCGCCGTCAGCCTGCAGAATCTGCCAGGCCAGATGTTCCATGTCGTCGAAGTCAATCCCTTCCTGCTGCTGTTTGCGCAGATCAAATTCATTTCGGTAACGTCGGGTCAGATCGCACAGCGTGCAGAGAATCGGATACAGCGCGGCCTGATCGTCCAGCAGCGTCTGTTCGCTGTACAGCGCCGCCGCGCTCTGCTTGCCTAAGGTCATCAGCTGTTTGCGCAGCGCGTTGTAGGCGTCGGCGTTTTTGATATTGACCGTTTTGGAGCTGATGGCGTTGAACAGCGCGCGGCGGAAATCGGAGTAATCCTGCATGCGGGCCGCTTCCAATGCCGGCTGCAGTTTGCGGATCAATAGATCGAGCAGCGGCAGCGCCTGGGCGCCCTCCTCGTTTTGGAGCAGGGCCAGCGAAACCATCTGACGGGCGATGTCCTCCAGCCGCTGGACCATCGTCTCACAACGGGCAAAAAAGGCGTCCCGGATCGCGGCGGGCAGCTGCTGCAGACGTTGGATCGGCTGTCCCGCTTCCAGACAGCGCTGCAGCCACTGTTCCGGATCGTGACTGCCTCCGGCCCGGGCGGCAATGGCGAACACCGCTTTTTTCAGCTCGCTGAAATCTTCGCTGCGGGCGGAGAAAAACTGCAGCAGTTCGGGCAGGGCTTCCCCCTGTTCTGCTTTGCTTTGCGTCAGGGCGGCATCGAAGGCTTCCTCCTTCATGGCCGACAATGCCGCGTCGTCAAAAATGGTGTTGAGACGGGCCGGATTCAGTCCGATCAGCGCGTAGTCCGCCTGGATGATGGACAGGCAGAAGGAGTGAATGGTACTGATATGGGCTGAAGGCAGCAAAAGAAGCTGCTGGCGGCAGAATTGCCGCTGGGATTCGCTGAGATCTTCTCTGAGCTTGTCGTTGAGGCTTTGCAGCAGCCGTTTTTTCATTTCACTGGCTGCCGCTTCAGTAAAGGTCATCGCCGCGATACGATCCACGCTGATCTGATCTTCCAGCATCCGCTTCATCAGCCGGGCGACCAGCACGGTCGTTTTTCCGGCGCCGGCCGACGCGCTGACCAGCACGGGATGTCCGGTGGTATGGATTGCCTTGAGCTGCTGCTCACTCCATTGAAAGGCCATGAGATTCCTCCTTGTCTTGTTCTATCAGCGGGACGGGTTTGCGCGGGGACCGGCGCAGCCGGCAGATCGGGTGGAAATCGCAGAACAGGCAGGCGCCTTCTACCGGATCCAACTCGATGTGGCCGCGAAGAAGCGCCTCGGTCAGCAGGACAAACAGCTGTTGGAGCTGATCGCGCAGCTCATCAAAGCGTTTGAGATTGCGGGCGATGACCTTGCCATCCTTGACGGTCAGTCCCTGAACGTGAGTACCGTCGTAGTCCAGGCTGTCGCTGTTTTTTACTGTCCAGCCCTGCAGCTTGCGGGCCTGGCGCGCTTCCTCCTGCCATTGCTGCGGATCCAGTTCCCGGACTTCATGGCGGCGATGGTCCACGGTGGCGGCGCTGACCGCGAGGGTCGGATTTTTCATCGAACAGTAGTAAGCGCCCAGCGCGTTTTTCTGCAGCAGCTGCGAGGCGATGACCAGATAGGTTGGTAACTGCAGCTGCAGTCCGGCCAGAAACCGGCTGTCGCTGAGCGTTTTGGAGGAGCTTTTGTAGTCGATGATGCGCAGATCGTCAAGACAGCTGTCAATGCGGTCAATGATGCCTTTCAGCCGGACGGTGACGCCATGGGTTTCCAACAGATCCCATGTGAACGGATATTCCTGATGAAGCGGAGCGAACGAGGTGTTGTTTTCCATTTCGCTGAGACTTGCCAGAAGCTGCGCCATGTTTCGCTCCATGCGCTGACGAATCAGCGTCAGCTGCGTTTTCTGCGCCGGGAACAGCTGGGTCAGCTGTTCGAAATGCGGGTTCAGCAGCGCATGAATCTGATCTGGCGAAGCTTCCGCGTAGTGTTTTCCATGTTCTTCGATCAGCTGTTCCAGCAAGGCGTGCTGGATCGTTCCGATCAAAGCGGCGTCCGGTCCGACCTTGCGGCCCTTGTTCAGCTTCAGCCCGCTTTTGAGAAAATAGGCGTACGGGCACTGAAACCAGGTCTCAAACGAGGAGACGCTGCCATGCAGGACATGGTCCGGGAAAAACAATTGCCGGGCGGTTTTATCATGAAGCTGATGTTGTGATTGTGTCCATACTTCGTTTTGAATCAGCGGCCAGCGCTGCGCCGGCATGGCGGCCATCTGTTCTATTTCATAGGCCGCCTCCCAGCTTTTGCCTTCGAAATTTCCGCTGGCATAGGAATAGATCAGACAGCGTCCGCTGCGATGGACCCATTGGCGCTGCTGCAGAAAGAGATCGGTTCTTTCAGCCTGAGAGGGCATGGCGGTCAGGCGCAGATAATCCTCGCCAAACAACCCGGAACAGCTGATATCGCCAGGATAGCTGTCCTGAGAGGCGCCGAAGAGGATGGAATAGCCGCGGGCGGGCAGCGGGTGGGACAGATCAGTGATGGCGATCCGGCCATCGATGTCGTCTTCCGCCGTGATGGAACGCTGTTTCAGCATTTCCAGCAGCAGGCGCACATCCTGCGGCTGATCCAGCAGATCCCAGCACGTTTCCAGAGTTGTTTTCAGTGCCAAAAGCTGCTGGCGTTCCTGCGGCAGAGCCGCTTTGGGATGATGGCGCAGCAGGTCATAACAGGCCCGCAGCGCTTCAGGCAGCGCAGTGGCTTCCAGTATGCTGCTGAGCCAGGGCATCAGACGACTCTGAGCCTGCCGGGCCTGCTCTTCCAGATACAGCAGATTGTCTTTCTCCACCTGGCTGAGCAGCGTGTTGTTCTGCAATGCCTGCTGCACATGGCAAAACGGGGCTTTCAGCATCGTCAGATCGGTGACAAACTGATCGAGATACTGCAGAAAAGCGGAGGGAACGCTGACCGGCCAGGCCTGCTGCAGCAGCGTTGGCCGCAGCGTCGCTGCCGAGGGCTCCAGCGCCAGGCGCACCAGCGCGTCAAAACTGCGCAGCAGATGGGAAGGGCGATGCCGGCAGACAAAGCCATGCGGCAGCTGATAACGCTGCAGGACAGCTTGCAGTAAGGTTCCATCCCGCTGCGGGTCGCAGAGGATGATCATCACCTCGCCCGGATCGATCTGTTCGCGGATCAGCATCTGAGCAGCCCCTTCCGCCTCCTGACGGGTGTTGAGCGCCTTGTAGAAAAAACGGCGTTCAGGCTGCCAGCTTGTCAGTTGCAGCGGCTGTGCGCCCTGCCGGATCAGATGGTCGATCCGCCGCTGTTCAGACAGATCGCAGCTGACGCCTTCGACCACCTGCACCTGTGAAAGATCCAGTAGCCCGGTTTCCTGCAGGAAACGCTGATGGCTGGGATTATCAAAAGACAGATCGGCAATCTGGCTTAGCAGCATTCTTAACTCCAGCTGACTTTCGCTGTGCTGCGGCAAAGACGACCAGGAAACTTCGGCCGTCAGCATCTGCCGGTGAAAACGAATCAGTTCCAGACAGAACTGCGGCATGTCGGCCATGGACTGGAAAATTCTTCCCTGCCGCGCTGCCTCGCGCAGCCGGCGCGCCGCTAACAGCGTATCGCGATCCACGTTTTCCTTTTCATCCGCGCAGCTCTGGATCAGTCCCGTCAGGGAAGCCAGCGTCACGCCCGTAATCCAGCGCTGGCCGCCAGCGCGGATCTTTTCCTTCAGCAGCGCGGAATGCAGATAAGCCGGCGCGATAACAGAAGGCATTTTCATGATGTCAACCCCCGATCTCACTGGTTCCTATTTTATCATATCCTCTTGCCGCAACCCAGCCCCACCTTATCAGGGACAAAGCGATTCGCATCGTTTTGCCGCTGAAAGACGCTTTGGCAACAAGATCAGACAAGGTGTGGAAAAAACAGGCGATGTCCTTTTCATACCGGCATATCCTCGTGAAAAAACCGCAAGTTTTTCACTGCAGACAACAGATTTTTCTTTTTTTATCGAAAGATTTATGATAAAACTGTTATAGAGAAAAACTGAAACAGGGGGACCAAAGAAGTATGGCAATTTATCAAATTCTGGAAGAACTGAAGGACGCCAGAAAAGACGGCGATCAGTGTGAGTTTAACGGATTTCTGGAAGACTATCTGGAAGTTGTGGATTCTTCTGAAGATCAGGGCATGAAGGAGATCCTTCACGCGCTGTTTGAAGAAGATCCGGATCTGAGAATCTGCGTTAATCTGCGCGCGGACATCAACCGTCAGGTGATTTCCAATCAGATCATCCGGTATAAAGATGCGTTCAAGCTGCAGGGTCATCCGGTTGTCTGCCCGATTGTCGTCTATGGCAAGCGGCAGGACACGGAAAGAGCGTTGATTCTGGTCAACCACAGCGAGCGCAGCTATCTGTATGCGAAGGGACTGTATTATACGCTGACCGAACCGTACAGCTTCCTGGCGGAATGCAAAAACGAGCTGGTCGCGATCAGCGCGGAAAGCGCCGAAAGCGTCAGAAACGTTTTCCGCAAGCTGTTTTCCGTCAAGGCCGGCGCGCTGCAAAGAGAAGCGGATCGCGGCTGTTTTGCGAACTATGAACAGCTGAAAAAGGATGCGCTGGATGAGGCGGAAGCGCTGCGCGAGAGCGCGGTGGAACAGCTGCGGGAGGCCCAGGACAAGGAAGCCTGCATCTATTCGCTGGTTGTCCGCTGGTTCTTGCTGAAAAAGGTCGTTTACGTTCAGTACATGGTCAACAAGGACATGCTGCAGAACGTGCATGAGGGCAACATCAAAAAACAGCGCAATCAGGCGAAAGTCAACGCGGATGAGATTCCGTTTATCTCCTACAGCGAGCTGTGGAGAAGCATTTAATCGCAGAAATGATAACCCCGGCGGCATTTTCCATGGAAAACGCCGCTTTTTTGTGATTGCGCAGGTCCAATCCGTAACGGCGTCCCCGCGAGTTTAGCATGGTTTTCAATAGAATGGAAACGGTGAACATGCTATAATGAGTCAGAGACCACAGAAGCTGAACAGGGGGGAAGATGATGAAAAATTCCTGGATTTTCTTTGTATTCTTGATTATCGTGATATCCGGGCTTGGCAGCGCGTTCAGCGGTCTGATCATTCCGCTGCTGATTTTCTATATTATTTACAAGGCGACCACCAAAAACAACGCTCAGAAAAACACCCGCCGGCGTTCCTCGCCGCAGCGGCAGCCGCGTTCAAGGCTGTCAGCCCGCCAGAGCGAAGCGGTCAACGAGGCGCTGACCCGCTATTTCCGCAATCATGAAAAACTGCCGCTGCTGGAGGAGATCAGCCTGTGTCCGGAAAAGGCAGAATACACCGGCCTGCGCAATCTGATTTTAATGCAGGGGGATGACTGCGTATCCACGCTGGAAGAATTCGGCGACAGCTATCCCAAGCTGTACAATGAAATTCTGCGGCTGTTGGTGGAATTTTCCAAACAGCCGCAGTCTGAAGCGGACGCTCAGCCGCAGAAAGAAGCGCAGAGGCGGCAGGAGGAAACGCAGGATCCGGTTCAGAAAAGCCGGGCTGACGAGTACATTGAGCGGATCAACAGCCTGAACATTGAGATTGACGATGAATCGATTACCAACGGTCTGTATCAGACCTGTTCGCTGTTAAAGCATCTGTCGCTGGCGGAACAGCGCTTTCCGGAAAACCGCGACAAGCTGGATAAGCTGTATCAATACTATCTGCCGATTCTGATGGATATTCTGGAAAACTACAAGAACATCAACGATACCGCGCAGAATCATGAGGACTTTCACGAAGCTCAGGACCGTCTGAACAAGACGATTATTCTGATCAACGAGGCGATGAAAACGATCAGCGCGACGATGGCCGATGAGGATCTGATGAGCCTGTCCGCCGATATGACGACGCTGGAAGCGCTGCTGAAAAAGGACGGCTTAGTGCAGGAGGGGACGATGTCCTCCGTCAGAAAGTAGGTGAAAGGATGACCCAGAAGCGCAAGAATACCGATTATCTGGACGATCTGTTTGACAAGCATCTCAACGACAAGGACTTCATGAGCACCAACCTGGCTGATTTCGGTCAGATGGTCAGAGATACAATCAACGAAGAAGCTCGCCGCAGCGGATACGATACGCTGGAGGATATGATCAGCGGTGAGATCGAGCAGGGACTGAGCAGTTCTTCCCGCCGCAGCGCATCGTCCTCCTCCCGCCGTCATCGCCGCAATTATGCCAGCCGCTATGAGTATGTGCGCGATGTGCTGGAGCATGTCAGTTATCCGCCGCGGCAGCGCGGTTATTACCGTGACGGGCATCAGGATGCGCTCAGCCGATATCTGCGGCGGATGGCGATCAATCAGAACGATATGATGATGTATGAGAAAATTGTGGAAGAAGAAATCCGCAATTATTATTCCCAGGGCCGTCATCAGCGCGGCAACAAGTATGACGAAGGGTACTACGAGGGACTGCGGCTGATCGCGCGGACGCTGCGGGAATCCCGCCAGCTGAAGATGGAGGAAATCAGCGACCGGCTGTCAGCCGCGCTGAAAGTGCATTGACATGAACGAGGACAGAGAGAAAAAAGAAAGTCTGGATGAACTGATGGACGCGATGTTCCGTCATCACCGGCTTTCGTCTGCCGGCGCCCGGCAGATTCTTGAGGAAGCGCAGAAAAACCAGCGCGAAGCGGCGGCGACGATGAAACAGTCGGAAGATGCAGCCGCGCAGCTGAACCGGATTCTGAGCGAACAGACGGCCGCCGTGCAGGCTCAGGCAAAGGATCTCGGTTTTACCGATGAGGATCTGCGCCAGCTGCAGCAGCAGGTCAGCCGCGATTTCGGCATTGAGGTGGATGTGGAGCATGAGCATCGCAAACAATCTTCGCAGGATCTGCAGGCCGTATTGGAAGGCATGCGCAAAGCGGTGGAAAGCTGCGGGGAAACGGTTTGGGGACAAAGCGCGTTTCTGCAGGATCTGGCCCGGGCATTTTTCCGGCCCTGGGTTCATGGAAAAAATGACGATCAGCTGCGCAATGTGTTTGTGATCAGCGGTCCGGCTGGCAGCGGACGTCATCTGGGGCTGCGCGTGATGGTGGAATTGCTGGCCAGCGAGCACTGGCTTGCCGACCAAACGATCACGGTGCTGCAAGGAAGCCGGTATGCCGGCAGCGAACAGGAAACCAATTTCATTCAGGATCTGTACAGCGCCTCGCGATCCAGGGCGCAGGTCGTTCTGGTGGAACAGGCCGAGGCGATGGCGCCGACGCTGTTCAATCAGCTTGTCCAGCTGTGCCAGCAGGGACAGATCGCGCTGAACAAACGGTATGTTGAACAGCAGGGGCGGCTGATGGAAGCGGGCAGTTCGCTGGTCAGCCAGGCTGTCGCTTCGCTGAATATCGGCGGCCGCTACCTTGTTTTCATGACTGAGGATAACCGGGCGCTGATGCGGCAATTCCCGCTTTCCCTGGCGCAGCGCATTCTTGATCAGCCCCGGACCCAACCGCTCAGCACGCCGGTGCTGGAGCGGATATACGCCGCCCAGATCGCCCAGTGCGTGCAGCGGGCGAAACGCCAGCTGAATGTGGAACTGATCGTTTCTCCGGCTCAGCAGCAGCAGCGGCTGGCAGCCATGGATATCGACGCCGGCGCCCGGACGCTGATCCGGGATGTTCAGCAGTTGTTTTCCGCGCTGAGCGAACTGTGTCTGAAACAGACCCGGCCATGCCGGCAGGTGGAAGCGCGCTGCGGACAGCCGTGGGATCTGGTGACCGATGAAAAAATCGTACCGCTGAACGAACTGATCCGGATTGAAAAGGAAGATCTCGCTCAGATACGGCAGGAAATGGCGCAGATCGTCGGTCTGCAGGAAGTCAAGGAAATCGTGCTGTCGATGGAAGAACATGCGAAGGTAGCCCAGATGCGCCATAAACAGGGGCTGAAAAATGCCCCGGTATCCCGGCATATGATTTTTACCGGCAATCCGGGGACCGGCAAAACGACGATGGCCCGTCTGATTGCCCGTCTGTTCAAAGCGTTGGGACTGCTGTCGCAGGGACAGCTGGTGGAAGTCAGCCGCAGCGATCTGGTTGGCCGCTATGTCGGTCATACCGCGCCGCTGACCCGGCAGGTCATCGAATCGGCGTTGGGAGGCATCCTGTTTATCGATGAGGCGTATTCTCTGGTTCGCGGCAAGGATGACAGCTTCGGACTGGAAGCGGTGGATACGCTGGTGAAGGGGATGGAAGACTACCGTGATGATCTGATCGTCATTCTGGCCGGTTACAGCCGGGAGATGAGTGAATTTCTGGAAGCCAACTCAGGACTGCAATCCCGTTTTCCCAACATCCTGCATTTTGCCGACTATACCGGCGGCGAACTGACGCAGATCGCCCAGTCGATCGCCCGGGGCAAGGAGTATGTGATTGAGGAAAGCTGTCTGAATGATCTGACGATCTATTTCAATACGGTTCAGATGAACGACAGCCAGCGCAGCGGCAACGGCCGTCTGGCTCGCAATGTGGTAGAAAAAGCGATTCTGAATCAGTCGGGACGGATTTTGAAACATCCGCAGGCCAGGCTGGATCTTCTGATCCGGGAAGATTTCGATCTGGAACTGCCAGCAGGAACAACAGCGCTGTGACGGCGCTGTTGTTTGCGTTATCGCTTCCTTGACAAGGCATCCCTGACCGTCTAAGATTAAAGGGTAGAAGTTACGATATATAAGGAAGAGAGGAACCCCGATGGCAGAAGAAAAAATTACGCTGACGCTGACTCCTCAGCTGAAAGAAGAAGAGCCGGCGCCCAGCGAACAGCCGGAACTGAAACAGGCGCAGGAAGCGCCGGAATCGGTTTTGTCGGAGGAAGAACGGAAGACAGTCGATGAATTTGCCAAGCAGATCGATATCACCTCCTCCACAATGGTGCTGCAGTATGGTGCGGAAGCGCAGAAGAAGATTGCGGATTTTTCCGAATCCGCGCTGCAGAACGTACGCACCAAGGACCTGGGCGAGGTCGGCGATATGATGGCGGATCTGGTTGGCGAACTGAAAGGATTCAGCGAGGAAGAAGAGGACAAGGGCCTGTTCGGCATGTTCCGCAAGACCGTCAATAAGGTGGAAAAGATGAAGGCCCGCTACGATAAGGCGGAAGTCAACGTCAACAAGATCAGCAAGGCGCTGGAGGATCATCAGATCACGCTGATGCGGGATATCGCGCTGCTGGATCAGCTGTATGAAAAAAACATGGTGCATTTCAAGGAACTGACGATGTACATTATGGCGGGGAAGAAAAAGCTGGCACAGGTCAAGGAAACCGAACTGCCGGAGCTGGTAGCCAAAGCGCAGCAGTCGGGACTGCAGGAAGACGCGCAGAAGGCCAACGATCTGGCCAACGCCTGCGACCGCTTTGAGAAAAAGCTGCACGACCTGGAGCTGACACGGACGGTAGCGCTGCAGATGGCGCCGCAGATCCGGCTTGTTCAGAACAACGATACGCTGATGACGGAGAAAATTCAGTCGACGCTGGTCAACACGATTCCGTTGTGGAAGAGTCAGATGGTGCTGGCGCTGGGGCTGAATCATTCCAAGCAGGCGATGGAAGCGCAGCGCGAAGTAAACGAAATGACCAACCAGCTGCTGAAGAAGAATGCGGAAACGCTGAAGATGGCGACGGTGGAAACTGCCCGCGAATCCGAACGGGGTATTGTGGATATCGAAACGCTGCAGCATACCAATCAGGCGCTGATCTCCACGTTGGATGAAGTAGCTCAGATCCAGAAGGATGGCCGGCAGAAACGTCAGGAAGCGGAAACCGAGCTGCGCCGGATTGAAAAAGAGCTGAATCAGAAACTGCTGGAAATTAACCGATAATCAGAAATTCTGCAATTTCCGGGCTTTTTGGACGGACGTTGCAGTTTTCTTTTGTCATTATTAACAAGGAGGATGTTATGATTTGGATTTATTCTCTGGTCGTTCTTTGCGCGACAACGATCGGAGCGGTAGCCGGTCTTGGCGGCGGAGTGATCATCAAGCCGTGTTTTGACATGCTGGCATTTCACGACGCCGCAACAATTGGCGTTTACTCTTCCATCGCGGTGTTTACGATGTGCATCGTGTCCATCTTCAAACAGCTGCGTCACGGAGCCCGCTTTGACGCGATGACGGTCGTCATGATTTCCATCGGATCCATTCTGGGCGGCTTTGTCGGCGAATGGGTTTTCAATCAGGTCAACGTGCTGTTTCCCAGCGAAGGCATGGTCAAGGGAACGCAGGCGCTGCTGCTGGCGCTGACGCTGGTGGGAATTCTGATCTATACGCTCAACAAGGAGAAAATCCGGACGATCCGGGTCAGAAACAAGCTGGTCATCGTGCTGCTGGGATTGTTTCTGGGCGTGGTTTCCGTTTTTCTGGGGATTGGCGGAGGACCGCTGAACATCGCCTTGCTGACGCTGTTTTTCTCCTTTGATATGAAGGAGTGCGTCGTCTATTCGATCGCGACCATTTTCTTTTCGCAGCTGTCCAAGCTGTTTCAGGTGTTTGTCCTCAGTTCATCGGTGAGCTACGATCTTTCCCCGGTACCGATGATCTGCATTGCCGCGGTGGCGGGCGGCTACATCGGAACCTGGCTGAACAACCGTCTGACCAACCGGCAGGTGGAAAAGGTCTATGTGGCCACGATGATCTGCCTGCTGGCGCTGAGCTGTTTCAACGCAGCCCGCGGATTTCTCGGATAAGGTGCGGCGGCGGCCGAAATTTCTGATACAATAAAGGAAAGAAAGCGAGGGTCACTTATGAGCGTACCTGTACCGGCCAAGTATATTGCCGATTTTGAACGCCGGGGTTTCGGCATGTTCATCCATTGGGGACTGTATTCCCAGCTCGCCCAGGGCGAGTGGACGATGAATCTTCATCATCTTTCTCAGACGGATTATCAGAAGCTGTTCGATCAGTTTACCGCCCGGGATTTTGACGCCGACAAGATTGTCGCGCTGGCCAAAAAAGCGGGAATGAAGTACATCACGCTGACAACCCGTCATCACGATGGATTTTCTCTTTATGATACCTGCGGTCTGACGGATTACGATGTCATGCATACGCCATGCGGGCGGGACCTGGTGCGGGAATTTGTCGAGGCCTGCCGCAAGCAGGATATTCTGCCGGTGCTGTATCATACGACGCTGGACTGGGTGCATCCGGATTTTGACCGGGATTTTGACGCCTATCTCGAATATCTGCGCCAGTCGGTTGAAATTCTGTGCACCCGCTATGGCAAAATCGGCGGTCTGTGGTTTGACGGCAACTGGTCCAAGCGCGATGCCGACTGGAAACTGGATGAGCTGTACGGCATGATCCGGCGGCTGCAGCCGGAGGCGATGATCATCAACAATACCGGACTGAGCCAGCAGGGCAAAACCGGACATCCGCTGATTGACAGCGTCACTTTTGAACAGGGCCAGGCCACGCCGATGAATCGGGAAGGTATGGAAAAGTATGTGACCGCGGAAATGTGCCAGACGATGAACCGGCATTGGGGAATCGCGGAACATGACCTCGATTACAAGAGCCCGCGGCAGATGATCGAACGGCTCTGCCATGCCCGTAAGGTGGGAGCGAATTATCTGCTGAACATCGGCCTGAGTGGACAGGGCGGGGTGACCAAGATCACCGAGGCGCTGCTGGAGATCATCGGGCAGTGGACTGAGATGGCTTCGCCATCGCTCTATGACGGCCGGGTCAGCGACATTCGCTGCAGTCATGAAAAGGACTTCGTCCTGGAAAAAGACGACTGCGCTTACGTTTATGTGCATGATCTGCCGTTGCTGGGGCCGAAAGACGTCGTCGCCGCCTACGAAAGCACTGAGGAAGATCACTGGCTCAGCGGTCTGCGCCGGCGGGTAAAGTCGATTCACTGGACTGACAACGAAGAGGAACTGCTGTTCAGTCAGAACGGGGATGTCTGCAGCTATCGTGCGGTCGGATTCCCATATGGCTGCCACTGGATCGTCCGGATTGCCCGGGTTGAATTTGAACCGGAAGACTGAATGAAAAATCAGCTGTGCAAAGCCTCTGATTTCTGATCGGAAGCTTGCGCAACTTTTGTTATTGGATTGAAATCTATGAAATTAAAACGCTTG
>CAJFOC010000033.1 GCA_904395815.1 uncultured Holdemania sp. | reverse complement strand
TTTCGGCTCATCATCAGGGATTGCCCAAGTGCGCCCGATTCTTATCGCGCCCGGTATGCGATCTTCATTACATAAAATTTGTATGCGACGCGTAGAAATACCCCAGCGTTCAGCGGTTTCCGTTACGGACAGATATTTCATTTCGTAGCCTCCGATCACCGTGATTTTTCACGTGAGATATAATAATATATTATATATTATAATCGTTTAAACGAACAAAATCAAGACAACCTCCGGAATATCCAGTAAAATTTCACCAAGAGTTTTATATGGCACCCCATCCGGGCAAAGTTCCTGTATCAGCATTTCAAGTTTTGTCATCTGTTTCACCTTCTTGCTTAGGGTCTGCGGGCACACTGATATTATATACTGAAGCTACAGTGGTTACCTGATGAAGCGGCCTTATGATATAATCCCACGGCAGCAATTTTAGAAGATATGGGATATTCTCAGTACAAATAACCTCAATTCTTGCATAATTCCAAAAAATCACATATTTTATCACATTTCTGAATGAATAAACATATTGCAATAGGTTTTTATCCCGGCTGAGCCGGTACTCATTAAACTGTTCTTGCTCTCGCATATCTCCTTGCGTCATTCCGTTTATCCAGCCTTGATAGACATTTTCACACATAGCCAGAGCAATTTCTGGGTATTCAACCATAAATATACCAATCTGTTTTGAGCCAGTATACTTTCTATAACTCTCCATATGGTGTTCCCAGTTGTGTTTAAAAGAATTAACTAAGTGTTCATAAGCATGCGAAGGATTCGTAAATGTCCACGACTTCGAGCGCACCACATCAAAACTTGGCGTTTCACTCCATTCTGCTGTTAGCTTTTCAGTGTCAGCATCAACTCTGCGACGAAACTCACTTTCTTCCTTGGTATGCATGGCGCCTTTCTTAGTTACCACAGATGAAGTCACCTGAAAATGCTCAATAAATCCATTTTCAAATATAAAATCGGGGAAGCGGCTGGTATCGGGATTCGTTTGCGCCACTCTTAAAACATTCTCAAATTCTTCACAGTCATTTTCTAGCAAACCGAAGTAGAATTTGTAGCAGTCAGAATTAACAAGCCAGATTCTATCTTTCTTGAACTCATCAGTTGATACATCTAAATATGTTTTATTATCAAATGGATTTTGCAAAGGTTGGCCATTCTTGCAAAATACCATATTCTTGACAGCATTTAAGCATCTTAATTCACAATCGCCACGCACGGTTATCCCTCAATCTCCCTGATAATCTTATCAATTTCCTCTCGCAGCACCTGCTCCCGTGCTACGATTTCCACAATCTTGACGTTCAGCTTCACAATATCGATCTTTTCCAGGATGTCCTCCTGCTCCACATAGGTGAAGACCGACAGGTTGTAATTGTTCTGCTTGCTTCCAACCCCTTCATTTGACACAAGGTGGGAAAAATACTGCTCATCTTTCCACTGAGCCATCGCCAAAACGATGTGCCGGATATTTTCCTCTGACAGACGGTTATTCTTTATCACCTTTACAAACTCTTTGGAGGCGTCCACAAACAGGATAGCGTTGTCCGTCTTACTCTTTTCAGCAGCATAATATCCACCGAAAAGGTGACGTTGAGGAACAGGTTGGACGGCAACTAGATGATCGCGTCAATGTAGTTGTTGTCCACCAGATATTTGCGGATTTTCTGCTCCGCGCCACCCCGGTATATAATGCCGGGGAAGCAGACAATCGCCGCCACACTGTTATCCACCAGCCACGCAAAGCTGTGCATAATAAACACCATATCGCCCTTGGCCGCGGGAGCCAGCAGTCCGGGAGGGGAGAATCGGAGTCGTTAATGAGCAGCGGTTTTTTTATCCCCCTCCCACGGCACGGAAAAAGGCGGATTGGATACGATCAGCTCAAAGAGCTGGTCGTCCCAGTGCTGCGAGGAGATCAGCGTATCCTCCCGCACGATGTTGAATTTATCAAACTCAATGTTGTGCAGGAACATATTGATGCGGCAGAGGTTGTAGATGGTCAGGTCGATCTCCTGCCCGAAAAAGCCCCGCTCGATGTTGTCCTTGCCCAGCACCTTTTCCACCTTCAGCAGCAACGAACCGGAGCTGCAGGCGGGGTGGTCATAGACCTTGTTGACCCTTGTTTTCCCAATGGATTTGCTATTTACATCGAAGTCATTCCAACTCGATTTTTTCAAAGAGGATTGCTTTTCCCTCGCAAAATGCTTTGATTTTCTTCATTGCTGTAATATTGGGCTTGGTTTTTCCATTTCCCACCGGTTAATGGTTCTCGCCGACACATGAAGTTCTTTTACAAAATCCTCTTGGGATAAAAGTGCTTTCTTGCGCATGGTTCGTATCAGTTCATGTAGTGCCATTGCTCTATCGTTCTCCTTTTAGAAAACTACTGCTAGTATCAAAGGAACCTATCATTTGCGAGAAAAAATCCAATCATTCCGGCTGACTACAAAAGCCAAAGGGAGAGAACTTCCTTACAAAGCCTCCCCCTTTTTCAGGCATCTTCCTTTATCGGTTTGCTGCTTATAGGGTTATTGAAATGCGTCAGCCATCCGCTGCAGACTTTCCTGCAGCAGATCTGTCGGACAGGCTAGATTGATGCGCTCAAAACCTTTGCCTTCCTCGCCAAACAAAGCGCCTTCATCCAGAAACAACTGCGCCTTGTGGATCATGAAGTCTTCCAGTTCCTTTTCATCCCGGAAATAAGCGCGCAGATCCACCCACAGCAGATAAGTGCCCTCTAACGGTGAAACGACGGCGTTCGGGAAATGCGTATGGAAGAATTCCTCCGCGCATTGCCGGTTGCGATCCAGCAGTTCAAGCAGCTGATCAAGCCAGTCACCGCAATGACGGTACGCCAGCGTGGCCGCCTCGTAGGCCATGATGTTGAGATGACCGTTAACAAACAGTCTCATCGTCTGCTGGTACTGTTCGCGCAGCTGAGCATTGGCAATGATGATGTTGGAACACTGCATGCCGGCCAGATTGAACGTCTTGGAAACCGAAGTACAGACGATCATTCGATCACGCAGCGCATCGGAAAGCGTGGCGAATACAGTATGCTGATGCCCCGGCAGAATCAGATCGAAATGAATTTCATCGGATACGATCAGCACGTCGTGTTTCAGGCACAGCTCACCGACCTGACGCAGTTCCTGCTCTGTCCACACGCGTCCCACCGGGTTATGCGGACTGCAGAAGATCAGCATTTTGACCTGCGGATCCGCCAGTTTGACCTGCAGATCTTCAAAATCAATGCGGTAATGTCCGTTTTCGTTGATCAGACTGCTGGTCACCGTCTCGCAACCGCAGGCTTCAATCGTTCTTCTGAACGGATAATACACCGGCGTCAGAATGGCGACTTTTTCTTTCGGTTTCACAAAGGAACGGACGGCGACATTGATCGCGGTCACAACCCCCGGCAGCAGGACGATCCAGTCTTTTTCCACCGTCCAGTGATGACGCTGCTGCATCCAGCGGCAGGTTTGTTCAAAATACTCTTCTGACGGATTGGTATACCCAAGAATCCGCTGATCGAGAAACCGCTTGAGTCCTTCGGTAATCTCAGGCGGATTCAGCAGTTCCATATCCGCAACCGACAGCGGAACAACCCCCTGCGCCACTTCCGGGTTCAGCTTTTTCATGCTCATCCATTTGCTGGAATTCTGAGCCAGCCGATTGACTCTCGTCGTAAAATCGTACTTCATCGCTGCACCTCCCGCATTTACTTGCGGATGTAACCGCTGGCAATGCAGGCTTCTTTGACCGCCGCAGAAACGGCAGGAACCACCCGTTCATCAAACGGAGACGGGATGATGTATTCCGGCGTCAGCTCTTCGTCGCTGATCAAACCGGCAATCGCTTTAGCCGCCGCAATCTTGACTTCCTCGGTAATCCGGGTCGCTTTGGCATCCAGCGCACCGCGGAAAATGCCCGGGAAGGCCAGCAGGTTATTCACCTGGTTCGGGAAATCGGAACGGCCGGTTGCCGCGATGAAGGCGCCGCCTTTTTTAGCTTCATAGTAATCAATTTCCGGTGTCGGGTTGGCCAGCGCCACGATGAAGCAGCCTTCGTTCATCGCAGCGACATCTTCCTGAGTCAGCAGATTGCCCTGCGATACGCCGATGAACACATCCGCTCCTCTGAGCGCTTCCTTCAGTGAAGCCGGATTTTCTCCATTGAGATTGGTGTATTCCAGCAGCTCCTGTTTCAGCGCGTTGTAGCTGTCTTTTTTCTGCGGATGAAGAACGCCTTTGGAATCCAGCGCCAGGATGTTTTTGAAGCCGTAATTGTACATCATTTTGATAATCGAACTGCCGGCGGCGCCGACGCCGTTGACGATGACCTTCATCTGTTTCGGGTCCTTGCCGCTTAAGCGTAAACCGTTGATCAGCGCTGCCAGCACTACGATGGCCGTGCCGTGCTGATCATCATGGAAAACCGGGATGTCCAGTTCTTCGATCAGACGGCGTTCAATTTCAACGCAGCGCGGAGCACTGATGTCTTCCAGATTGATCGCGCCCAATCCTGGCGAAATCAGCTTGCAGACGCGGATGATCTCTTCCGGATCCTTGCTGTCGATGCAGATCGGAAATGCGTCCAGATCCGCAAAACGCTTCATCAGCAGCGCCTTGCCTTCCATGACCGGCAACCCGGCGACAGCGCCGATATCGCCCAGTCCCAATACCGCCGTGCCGTCGGTCACTACCGCGACCGTGTTGCCTTTGCCGGTATAGCGGTAGGCATTTTCCGGATCCTTGTTGATCTCCAGGCATGGCTGAGCGACGCCCGGTGTGTAGGCCAATGCCAGATCCTCGGCATTTTCGCACGGTACCTTCGGCTGAATGGACAGTTTGCCATGATGCAGTTCATGCAGTTTCAGTGCTTCTTCATAGACGCTCATTGTTTATCCCTCCACTTGTTCTTTTTTCTTTTTTGTCAGACGTTTTTTTCCCGGGATGCCTGGCCGGGTCATCTCCTGAACATTCATGATAACCTCGACATCCCGTTCGGTAATCAGACCGCTTTCCAGCAGCACCTCCCGCAGCGGCCGGTTCTCGATCAGCGCCTGCTTGGCAATCCGGCTGGCATTGGCATAACCGATGTGCGGCGCAAAGGCGGTGATCGGCGATACCGCCCGTTCGACGAAAAACAGGCAGTTCTGTCGATTCGCCTGGATCCCGTCAATCGCGTTGATCCGCAGCGTGCGGCAGGCGTTGGTCATCATCTCAATCGATTCAAACAGATTCTTAAACAATACCGGTTCAAAGACGTTCAGTTCCAGCTGACCAGCTTCGGCCGCTTTGGCAATCGTCACATCATTACCGATGACGTTGAAACAGGCCTGATTGCAGACTTCGGCAATAACCGGATTCACCTTTCCCGGCATGATCGAGCTGCCCGGCTGCCGCTCCGGCAGCCGAATTTCCGCCAGCCCCGCTTTCGGACCGGAGGCCATTAACCGCAGATCGTTGCACATTTTGGACAGATTGACTGCCAGCACTTTCAGCGCGCCGGAAGCAAAGGCCAGCGTATCGCAGTTGCGGGTCCCGTCCACCAGATCCTTGGCGCTGGTCAGAGTGATTCCGCAGATTTCCGAAAGCACCGGAGTGATGATCCGCTTGTACTTCTCATCCGCGTTCAGTCCCGTTCCCACCGCCGTAGCGCCCATGTTGACCGCCTTCAGGTCGTTGAACGCAATACGGATGCGCTTGATATCCCGGCCTACCATCGTCGCATAGGCATGGAATTCCTGTCCCAGCCGGATCGGTACGGCATCCTGCAGGTGAGTTCTTCCCATCTTGATCACATCGTCGAATTCCTTTGCCTTGTTCAACAGCGACTGCTGCAGTTCGTTCAGCTGCTGAATCAGCTGTTCGACCAGCGTCAGGCAGGTCAGACGGCCAGCCGTCGGAAATACGTCGTTGGTGGACTGACCAAAATTGATATGATCGTTGGGGTGGATGTAATCATAGGTACCAATCGGCTTGCCGGCCAGCTGGGCGGCCCGGTTGGCAATTACCTCGTTGGCGTTCATGTTGAACGATGTGCCGGCTCCCCCCTGAATGCAGTCGGTAATGAACCACTCATTCAGTTTGCCGGCGATCACCTCGTCGCAAGCCTCCATGATCCATTTCAGCCGTTGATCATCGAGAAACCCGCACTGATTGTTGCAATAGGCGCTGGCTTTTTTAACCATGCCGATTGAACGGATCATCTGCGGATGCATCGTCCTGCCGGTAATCTGAAAATTGCTGATGGCCCGCTGTGTCTGTGCGCCATAAAGCGCCTGCGCAGGAACCTGCACCTCGCCCAGCGAATCGTGTTCCAAGCGGAACGCGCTGGCTGGCGTTGCTGCTGTTGTCATAGGTTGTTTTCCCTCTCCTTTTCTTTCCATTCCTCTTCCGTCAGCACGCGAATGCCATGCTGCTCAAACAGAGACGCGGCGATGCCGCTGCCGCGGATCAGCTTCTTTGTAAAACTGCCGTCATAGATCCAGTCCCGTCCGCAAGCCGGGCTTCGGGCTTTGAGCACCGCCAGTGTAATCCCCTTTTCCTGCAGCTGCTTCAATGCGGCTTCGGCCCCCTTGCGATACGCAAAAGTGCAGTCGCGGCCACGGCAGCTGATCACCTGGCTGCCCCGGATCTCACACGGATCCCGGGGGATTGGCAAGCCACCCAGAACCTCCGGACAGATGGCCAGCGCCTCTGCGCGCCGCACCATGTCTTCCAGCTGAGCTATTCGATGATCTTTGCCATCATACCGGCAGGCAATTCCGGCCAGGCAGGCGCTGACGGCAATCATTGGAAGTCCTCATCGTAAAGATCGACGCCCTGGCAGTCAAAGCAGACAAATACCGGAAATTCTTCCACGACCAGCCGCCGGATTGCCTCGCTCTGCAGATCCTCAAACGCAATGGTTTGCGCCTCTTTGACCCGTAATCCCAGCAAGGCGCCCGCTCCGCCCACCGCGGCGAAGTAGACCGCCTGGTTGCGCAGCATCGCTTCCTTGACCTGCGGCGAACGGCGTCCCTTGCCGATCATGGCCGCCAGTCCCAAATCCAGCAGTTGAGGCGTATAGACATCCATCCGGGTGGAAGTGGTCGGACCAGCGCTGCCAAAGATCATCCCGGGCGGCGTCTGAGTCGGACCGACATAGTAAATCGTCTGTCCTTTCAGATCAAACGGCAGCGGTTTCCCCTGATCCAGCAACTCCTTCATCCGTTTGTGCGCCGCATCCCGCGCGGTATACAGTACTCCGCTCAACAGCACCTGTTCGCCAGTATGCAGGGAAAGCCGGTCCGATAACGATAAGGGCAGCTGCAGTCGTTTCATTTACAGCACCACCTTTCTGTGCCGGGTCACATGACAGTTGATGTTGACGGCCACCGGCATTCCGGCAATGTGCGTCGGAAACCATTCAATGTTGACTTTCAACGCGGTCGTTCTGCCTTTCAGTCCCATCGGACCGATGTTGAGCTCGTTGATCTGACGCAGGCACTGCTGTTCCAGCTGACGATAACGCTCATCCTCGTTATCCTGATCCAACGGCCGCATCAGCGCGCGTTTGGCCAGCCAGGCAGCATAGTCCATCGTACCGCCTACCCCAACGCCGACGACCATCGGCGGACAGGCATTCGGTCCCGCCATCCGCACCGTTTCCACAATGAAATCGCGGACTCCGTCTACTCCCTCGGCCGGCTTGCACATTTTGATGCGCGAACAGTTTTCCGAACCGAAGCCTTTGGCCGCGCACTCAATGACAACCTGATCCCCTTCCACCAGATCCATGTAGATGACTGCCGGCGTGTTGGTCGAGGTGTTGCGGCGTTCGAAAACCGGATCGCTCACAACAGAATTACGCAGATAACTGCTCTGATACGCTTCCATCACGCCACGGTTCACCGCTTCCCGCAATGATCCACCGGTAAAGTGAACTTCCTGACCGATGGTCAGCCAGACGACCGCCATACCGGTATCCTGACAAATCGGCAATCGATGCCGTTTCGCCAGCTCCGCGTTTTCCAGCAAAAGATCCAGCGCCTGTTTTGCCCGGCTGCCCGTTTCTTCCTCTGACGCTTCCGTCAGCTTCCGACGGACATCCTCAGGATACTCGAAAGCGATTTCGCTGCAGCTCTGCCGGACAATCTCCTGTACTTCACTTACGTCTATTTCTCGCATAATTTCAAGCCCTTTCTGTTTATCATTGTAACACAAACAAAAAAGGGAATGAACTCTTTCACCGGTTGCTTTTCAGCGGTTTCAGTTGACCGGCCTGCCTTTTTTCACAATCCTGCTTCATCTGTTGAAATCGTTTTCAGAAAAGAAAAGGCACTGTTTTTTTCAATGCCGGACGAATACAATAACATCAGAGGTGATCCTATGGAAAAAATCAACGTTGAACAGCTGGATCGAAATCTGATCGATCTGATTCACAATGACTGGGGCGTGCTGACCGTCCAGGACAGCGACAAGGTCAACGGAATGACCGTGAACTGGGTCCAAACCGGATGGCTTTGGAACAAGCCGGTCATGACCGTCTACGTCCGTCCGCAGCGGCACACCTTTCCTCTGATCGAAAAAGAGGATCGTTTTTCACTGGCCTTTTTTGATCCGGATCAGCGCGAAGCGCTGGCCTGGCTGGGAAAAGCGAGCGGCCGGGATCAGGACAAGCTGGCTCATGTCGGCTATACGACTTCGCTATTGGATGGAGTTCTCTGCATTGATCAGGCACGGCTGGTCTTTGTGCTGCGCAAACTGGCCGTTATGGAAATCGACAGCACCTGTTTCGTGGATCAGAATATCAGATCCGCCTGTTACCCGCAATCAGATTATCACAAAGCCTACACCTGTGAAATCGTTTCAACCTGGATGAAGCCGCTGGACTGATTCCTCGTTTCATTTCCTCAGAAAAGCCGCTATCGGCTTTTTTCTTTGTTTCTCCCAGTCCAACCAACAGTCGCTACAACTTTACCCACTAATCCCCCTTGAAAGTGGCCAAATATCCCGCAAACAGCGGCGTTTTCGTCCTACATCCATATTGCAGGCTCATCCTGGTCCCTGCTTGACCACATGTTTGCCCACAGACAGCGAAAATCGGCCCACCAGGGATGGCATTCCCTGGTGGACCGGTCGTTTTGCCTCAGCTGGCCTCTCGGCTCCAGCGTTTTCTGGCCTGGAAGGTGGTCATAGTCCGTTCTGGCTGGGCAATGGCTGTGTCCTGTACCTCCGCCTTTGCGATGCCCTGGTCGATCTTCACCGCTGCCCTTT
>CAJFOC010000032.1 GCA_904395815.1 uncultured Holdemania sp. | reverse complement strand
GGCGATGACCGCGATCTTTTCGTTTCCCCCTACCTTGACCCCGCTGACATCGATCACCGAATCCTGCGGATGAAACATCCGGTTGGCCAGTTTGTACGGCGCGGCAATGCGGGTGACCTCGTCGACCCAGTCATTGGCCAGCAACCGTTTCTCATCCACTCTGGCCGTATCGCCGACCAGGCCGAAGACGTTGTAATGCGTGCCGCTGATCATGTTGACCTGAACGCCCTGGCTTTCCAGGCTGTGAATCAGCCGGTCGATTTCCGGCTGCGGCGTCTCTTTTTTCAGTGTGATAATCATTGTGAATCTCCTTTCTGGATTCCGGCATTGATAAACAGATCGGCATGACGCTGCCATTGCGACCAGATCTGCTGCGCGCATTGCTGCACGGTGGTGTTGTTGCTGATGTGAAAATCCGCGGCCTGATGATACAGCGCGATCCGCTCCCGATACAGCCGCTGCAGATCGCTTTGACTGCGGCTTAACGGGCGGCTTTCATCGGCCTGCAGCTGATCCAGATCCCGATGAACAAAGAACACGCCGCCGCTTTGCCGTAAGCGCTCGATGTTTTCCTGCGATTTGACCACGCCCCCGCCGGTCGCGATGATCTGCCCGCTTCCGCTGCAGGCTTCTGCCAGAATTTCCGCTTCCACCTCGCGAAACGCCGTTTCCCCATAGCGATCGAAAAACGTACGGATCGGCATGCCGGTGCGTTCCACAATGTTTTGGTCCAGATCCACAGCCGGTCTGCCGCTGAGCTTTGCCAGCTGCCGCGCCAGAGTGCTTTTGCCGCAGCCGGGCATGCCGACCAGCACCAGATTCAGCGTGCTGCGGGCCAGATCGGCCGTGGCTGACAAAATCTGATCCTGTCCCACAAGTTTACCATCAAACAGCCGGACCGCCTCCGCCGCCTGCGCCACCAGCATGATCAGCCCGCCCGCCGTTCGCAAACCGCGCTGCTGAGCCTGCAGAAGCAGCCGCGTACGATGCGGATTGTAGATGACATCCGCCACGCTTTCCAGCTGCGCAAAGCGATCCAGATCCACCGGACAGCCCTGATAATCCGGCGCCATGCCGACCGGGCTGGTATTGATCAGCACCTGCGCGTCGCCATGAAGCTGATATGCCTGCGGATAAGTCAGTGTCTGTGCGCTGGGTCTTTGCTTCACCCTGATGATCTGTCCGGCGCCCAGCTCTTCCAGAACCGCGATCACCGCCTGAGCTGCTCCGCCGTTGCCCAAAACGATGACTTTCCGGCCGCCGACATCCATCCCCGCCTGCTTCAGCATCATCTCAAACCCGGCCGCGTCGGTATTCCAGCCTTTCAAATGGCCGTGATCATTGGTGATGGTGTTGACCGCGCCAATGCGCCGGGCTCGCTCATCCAGCTCATCCAGCCAGGGAATAACAGTCTGTTTGTAGGGAATCGTCACGTTGAGCGCAGAGAAGTCTTTTTTCTTCATCATCGCGGCCAGCTGCAGCTCGTCCACCTCGATCAGCTCATACGGATATCCGCCCAGCGTCCGATGCAGACCGGCAGAATAACTGTGCCCCAGCCGGGCACCGATCAGTCCGCGCCGCATGCCGAGTCCTCCAGCCACCAGTTCAAACCATAACGTTCTGTCAACAGATCCGCCAGTCCAAAGGCGATCACGCTGTCCACCACGACCCGGGCTCTGTGGACAATCGCCGGATCGTGCCGACCCTCAATCTGCAGCGTTACCGGCTCTTTCGTATTCAGATCCACGCTGGACTGCGGCTGATAAATGGACGGCGTCGGTTTGATCACCGAACGCAGCAGGATCGGCATGCCGTTGGTAATGCCGCCGTTGAGTCCGCCGTTGTGATTGGTCAGCGTCTGAATCCGCCCTTCCCGAACCGTCCAGCCGTCGTTGGCCTGACTGCCGCAAAGATCGGCGAATCCAAATCCCGTTCCAAATTCCACACCCTTGAGTCCGCCGATGCTGAACAGAAGATGCGACAGCCGGCTTTCCACCGAATCGAAAAACGGTTCGCCTACTCCCGCCGGCATCCCGACCACCGCGCTTTCCAGAATGCCGCCAACCGAATCGCCGCGGCGCTGCGCCTGTTCTATGCACGCTTCCATGTCTTTGGCCGCCAAATCACTGAGACAGGCCAGATAACGATTTCCTAACTGCAGCAGCTGATTTCGCAACGTTTCCTCGTCCTGCGCCAGCGGCTGATCGCTGATGTGCTGGATCCGCAGTACATGCGTCCCGATCAGAATTCCTCTGGCTTCCAGCATCTGCAGAAAAATGGCGCCGGCAGCGACCAGAGGCGCCGTGATCCGGCCTGAGAAATGTCCGCCGCCGCGGTAATCCTGAAAACCGCCGTATTTGATCTGAGCGGCATAATCGGCATGAGATGGCCGGGGAGTCGACTTCAGCCGCGAATAATCCCGGCTTCGGACGTTTTCATTGCGGATCAGAATGCACAGCGGCGTTCCGGTGGTCTTCCCTTCAAACAGGCCGCTGATGATTTCCGGACGATCAGCCTCATGACGCTGAGTGGAAATCTTCCCTCTGGGTTTGCGCAGCTCCATCTGTTTTTCCATTCGCTTTTCATCCAGCTCAAGTCCCGGCGGCAGTCCCTGAATCACAACGCCGATCGCCGGGCCGTGACTTTCGCCGAACAACGACAGCTGAAAACATTGTCCTGTTGCGCTTTTCATCGCTTTCTCCTCCTCATAAATAAGCTCGAATCTTTTCTATCGGAATTTCCTGCAGCTGAGCCTGCCCAACCTGTTTCAAAGTAACCACCGTCAGGGTGGATCCGTCGGCTTTCTTATCCCGGGTGATGTATTCATAGACTTTCTGACGATCATAATCCAGATCTTCTTTCAGCTGCAGGCGCTGATAGATCGGACGCAGACGCTGACGCAGCTGCGGATCTTCGATCATTTTCATCATGCCGACCGCAACCGCTTCGCCATGGTACACCTGCTGCAGATGATAGTAGCTCTCAATGCCATGACCGATCGTATGACCGAAATTCAGAATCTTACGCAGCCCCGTTTCATGCTCATCCTGCTCAACCACCTGCTTTTTGACCTTTAGCGCCCGCAGAATGATCGCTTCCCTCTGTTCTGTCAAATCCGGCTTTTCAAACAGTTCCACCAGCTTTTCATCCGCGATCAGCCCCGCTTTCAGCGCTTCGACCAGGCCGTTGTTTACATGACGCTGCGGCAAGGTCTTCAGCACCAGCGGATCGATCAGCACCATTTCCGGCTGCCAGAACGCTCCGACGCTGTTTTTGACCCCGTCCAGGTTGACCGCAACCTTGCCGCCGATGCTGCTGTCGATCTGGGACAACGTCGTCGTCGGAATGTTGACAAAACGGATACCGCGCATGTAGGTCGCCGCGACAAAGCCGGCCAGATCGCCAACCACCCCGCCGCCCAGCGCGATGATCCGATCCTGACGGGAAAACCGCAGCTGAAGCATCCGGGAAAGAATCCGCTGATAGACCTCAAGACTTTTGGCGCCTTCTCCCTGCATGACCCGCATGATTTCACAATTCGGAAACTGCGCGGCCAGGATCCGGCTGTATTGCTCCGGCACCCCCTGATCCGTGATCAGCATCACCCTGTGATCCGTTCCGATCCAGCGGGCCGCCTCTTTCAACAACCCCCGTTCCATTCGGATTGGAACCTGTTTGTCTTTCAGACTGACAATCATTTCTTCCATCGTTTCTCTCCTTCTGATTTCCATAAAAAAACCGTACCGGCGATATCCTGTACGGTGATGGTTTTTTCTTTTCCCCTTCAGATATCGGCCTGATTCCACATGAAACGGGCTGACATCCGCAATGAACCAGCCCTTTATCTAAAGGTAAAATAATAAGCGTAAGCAGTATCGGGAAGCATCGTTGTTCTCAGCATCTTCAACACCTCGATGATTTTACTATAGCACAATCCATCGAAAATGCAATCACTTTCTGAAAATCATCTGTTATGTTACAGTTCTGATCTTATTCCTTTCAGGATGCGTCATGTTGCTTCAGCTGATCGATCATCTGCTGGTAAATGGCTTTCAGCTGCGCGGTTTCCTGATCGGTCATCGGCGCGACATACGGATCGTGCGTATCCACCGTCGCAATGTGATTGGCTCTGACCTCGCCCTCCACGATCAGCGCGACATCCGGAACATAAAGCACCGGCTCGCCAGCCTCGTCACTCTGCAGCCAGTCGCTCATCAGCGAAAACAGATCCTGCTGCAGCGAGGCGTCATAGTTGCCTTCGCGATGGGTATCGACATAATAAATCAGCGTTTCATTTTCTTCCGCCACCTCGTTGAGCACCGGCACCGCCGCCAAACACCACGGACAGCGGGCATAGCCAAGATAAACGATAAAGCTCTGCTGCTGTTCGGCCATGTCCAGCATTTCCGTCGTGGTGATTTCCACAAACTGATTCTGCTGCAGATCCAACCCTTCATATTCGCTCATGTCCGCCGGATGTTCATTCAGCGAGACACTTTCATCAGAAGGCTCAGGCTGCGATTCAGCGGCAGATGTGGACATTGGGGTCGAAGCGGGAGTCGGCGTTGTCGGTAATGGCGATGAAGCCGGCGCCGAAGAACATCCGGCCAGCAGCAGGGTGAGAATCAGCCATCCTTTTTTCATTGGGTTTCCTCCTTTTCCTCTTTTCTGCAAAGATCAGGTATGGTGGCCCGGCGATAATGACCGAGCACTTTCATTTCCAGACAGTGACAGCGTACCTCCGCAATCGCTTGCTGAGTCTGCGGCTGAGAAAGACTGCCGTCAAAATCGATATAGAAACAATATTCGTACATCCGGCCGCGGATCGGTCGGGATTCCAGCTTCAGCATGTTGATGCCCCGCTGCGCAAACACCCGAATCACCCTGTACAAGGCGCCCGGTTCATGGTTGACGACAAACATCATGCTGATCTTGTCCGCCTCCGCCACCTCTTGCGGACCTCCGGCAACGCAGAAAAACCGCGTCGTGTTGAGCTGGTTGTCCTGGACCCGTTCCTTTAAAATCGGCAGGCCGTAATACTGCGCCGCCCGCCAGCTGCCCAGCGCCGCCCGGGAAGGATCCTGCCACCGCGCAACCATTTCCACGCTTTTGGCGGTATCCTGATAGGCCACCGGCCTCATCCACGGATGAGCGGCAAAAAATCCGGCGCACTGATCCAGCGGCTCAGGATGCGAATAAACCTCACGGATCGTTTCCAGCTTCGTTCCCGGCAGACCGATCAGATGCTCATCAATTCGCACATGCACCTCCCCCACCGCATAGACGCTGCTGTCTTTCAGCAGATCATACGTCCGGTAAATGATTCCGGTCGTCGTATTTTCCACCGGCAGCAGCGCATAATCAAGGATCCCCTGTTCCACATCATGAATAATGGCGGGAAAGTTGGTATAGCTGCATGCCTGGATATCCTGTCCTTCAAAAAACTGGGTCACGGCAATTTCACTGAACGTGCCATGTTGGCCCTGATACCCGACTTTGAATTTCTTGTTCATCAGAGATATAACCTCCTGATTTCCCTTATTGTATCATAAAACAGAATGCAGCAGTTGATCATTGAAAGCTGCAGGCCGTTTCGCTATAATGAAATGCATGAAAATTCCGGTTACAAAACAATGCCGCGCGGCGATGTGCGATCTGACCGGCGGGCTGCTTTTTCCTCTGTACACGCTGATCCTGGTGCTGCAGGACAATCCGCTCACCACCAATCTGTCCTGGGTTGGCAACGGTCTGGGATACCGGCTGCCGGTCCTGGTCTGGGCGGTGCTGGGCACGCTGACCTATCGCCAGCTGAATTGCCGTCTGGCCGCAGCGCTGAAAACAACGGTGCCCCGCTTCAGCTTTCTAAGTTACCTGCTGATGATCCTGGCTGTTCTTGTCCCATATCTTCCCCAGCAGTATCCCTTGCTGGCCTCATTGCACATTCTGCTTGGCTACCTTGCCTTTGCGGCGCTGAATCTGACGATCATCGCCATCGCCCTGCGCGGCCGGGCTCATCACTGGCCGCTGTGCAGCAGACTGCTGCGGTGGATTGTTGTCATTCTGATGACGTGCATGATGATGCTGATGGTGTTTATGAGCATCAATTCTCTTTTGGAATTGTTTTATGCCTGCACCATGAGCTGGACGCTGATTTTCTTTCGCCGCTGCAGTGAACATCAATCAGTCCGTCAGTTCTGACAGATGCCCCTCTTGCGGCGGGTTTGCCGTTTTCAACAGATCCGCCGCCTGCACCGGGTCGATTTCTTCAACCGATTTCAGACTGCGCTGAATCATACGCGTGCGGGTGGTGACCAGGCGCTCCAGTTCATCGTGAGCCTGATTCAGACGCAGCTGCGTCTGCTGCAGACCGGCGGCAAATTTTCCAAATTCCGTTTTCACCGCGGCCAGAATGCTCCAGACTTCACTGCTGCGGCGCTGTATCGTCAGTGTCTTCAAGCCCAGCTGCAGACTGTTCAGCAGCGCCGCCATCGTGCTTGGTCCGGCAAGCATGACATGAAAGTCCCGCTGCAGACTTTCGATCAGCCCGCGATTGACCGCTTCGGCATACAAGCCCTCAAACGGCAGAAACAGAATCGCGAAGTCCGTCGTGGCGGGCGGGGCGATGTATTTATCATGAATGTCCCTGGCAAACTGCCGCAGACGCTGCGTCAGCGCCTGAGCGGCCTTTTGCACCTGATGAGCATCGGCGCTGTCATAGGCCTGCTGCAGCTGATAGTAGGCATCCGAAGGAAATTTGGCGTCAATCGGCAGATAAATTGGCTGCTGTCCTTGTGAAGGCAATCGAACCGCAAATTCCACCACGCATTTGCTTTGCGGATTGACTGCCACGTTGCGCTCGTACTGATCCTGAGTCAGGATGTCTTCCAGAATGGCGCCCAGCTGAATTTCTCCGACCATTCCTCTTGTTTTGACATTGGACAGCACCTTTTTCAGATCGCCGACGCTGACCGCCAGCGTCTGCATTTCCCCCAGCCCTTTGTACACCTGTTCCAGCTGATCGCTGACCAGCTGAAACGAATGACTGAGCCTGTCCTGCAGCGTCTGCTGCAGCTTTTCATCCACCGTTACCCGCAGTTCCTCCAGCTTCTGCTGGTTTTTCTGCTGAATCGCAGTCAGCTGGGCCTCCATTGTCCGGCGCAGATTGTCCAGTTTCTGTTCGCTGGTCATCTCCAGAGTCTGAAACCGTGTTTCCAATCCGGATAGCTGCTGTGTCAGCGTATTGCTGATAACGGTAAGATTCTGATTCTGATCCGCTGCCGCATTGCGCTGAGCATGAAGAAAAACACCGCCCAGCTGAGTCAGCTGAGTCTGAATGGATTCCATGATTTCCTGCTGACTGTTCTGCTGCCGCTGCTGCAGCTGTTCCAGCTGTTTCTGCAAAACTTCCTGCCTGAGAGCAGCCTGTTTGGCACGGCTTTCACGGATTGCCAGCATCATGATCAGCACTCCCTGCAAAACAGCGACCACTCCCAGACAAATCGTTGTGATGTTCATCCTATCCCCGCTTTCCCTGTTCATTATAAACAAAAATCTGTGAAAAACAAACGCCAGATCCGTCGGATCCTCAACCGGCACCTTTGGCGGCGGATGTCGGCTAAATCGTAAAAAAAAGATGGTATCCCTTTCTATCCGGCTTCTTCCTGCCCTTTACGCAAATAAAAGAAAAACAACAGGCAGGATTCCGTTTTGAATCTCATGGATCATGCCTGTTGTTTTTTATTCGGTTTCTTTTTTAGTCCTTCCCGGATCGTCAGTGGAAAATGAATATCACTGCGCTTTCTTCAGATGCGAGTTCATCCATTCGGTAATTTCGCTCAGTCGTTTGAAACGATGACGCGGTTTGCCTGAACGGGAAAGATTGTGATTTTCGCCCTTGAACAGGCAGGCGCGGGTTTCCACGCCCAGCATTTTCAGGGCTGTAAACAGTTCCATCGCCTGAGCCACGGCGCAGGTGTAATCCTCAAATGAATGAATCAGCAGCGTCGGGGTCGTGCAGGCTCCGATGAATTTGAGCGGCGAATGATCCCACATTTTTTCCATGCCATCCCACGGCTTTCCTCCACTATGCAGATCATCATCATAGCTGATACCGGAGGTGCCGTAATCACTGATCCAGTTGACAATACTGCGCTGGCTGGCTGCCGCGGCAAAACGATCGGTATGACCGATAATCCAGTTGGTCATGTAGCCGCCATAGCTGCCGCCGGTGACCCCCAGCCGCTGCGGATCAATCTGAGGGTTTTCTTTCAGAATATGATCGGTAAAATCCATGATGTCGTCATAATCAATCGTGCCGTATTTCAATCTCAGATCGGCAAACTCATCACCATAACCGTCAGAGCCGCGATGATTGCAGAAAAAGACGAAATACCCCTGACTTGCCCATACCTGCATTTCATGAAAGAAGAGTTCTCCATAAGCAGTTCGCGGTCCGCCATGAATATCAAGGATCGCAGGATATTGCCGGGTTGGATCATAATTGACCGGACGAATCAGCCAGCCATCAATCTGCACGCCGCTGCGATTGATAAACCCGGCATATTCGCACAGCTGAACCGCCTTGTCCCGCAGACAAACCGAACTGATATCGCTATGACGCATCACGCTTCCCTGTCGGTCAGTGAAATAAATTTCCTGCAGTTTTCCCGGTTCCATCGCCGTGATCAGAAACCCCTCCGGAATTATGGCAAAACCGCTGACAGCTCCCTGAAAAGGCACTGCCTTTTCAATTTTTCCCGCCTTCAGGGAGAACAGTTCCGTCTGATAGCCGACCGTCGCTGTGAAATAGACCGTATCCTCGTTCAGCAGTATCGTTGTTCCGCCGCCATACCGGGCATCGCTGTTGACACAGCTGCCGATCGAGTATTCAAAACCGGCAATGCGGGCCGTCTGACCAGTCTGAAGATCATAGCGGTAAAAATCGTAACTTGTTCCGTTTCCATAGGGCATCATGTCGGTTGCCAGAAAAATCAGCTGATGATCGTCGGCAACCAGTTCGCCGATGCGCAGCCGTCCAGGAGCGGCACAGACCTGGGTGTTACCGCTGACGACATCATAATCATAACATCCTGCCGTTTTCGGACACACATCCCGCCATACATTGCCGCTGTAATAAATATGCATTCCTCCGACAGCGAAATGAGCGCAGTCAAACCCCTCAGGAGTCAGCCGCTGACTTTGCCCGTGTTTCCAGTCCCATAGAATCAGCGCCTGCCGCTCGCCATCGACAAAACCGGCGCCGTTGGCTACAAAAGGCACTTCATGCAGGATGACATAGTCCTTTTCGTCTTCTGCCAGCCCGGCACGGGCGAAGGTCGGATCACTTTCGGCCAGATTTTCAAGCACTTTCAAAACAACCAGCGTCGTCCCGGGAATCGGTCGCATCTCTCTCACATCAAAAGGCACTTCCCATGCTTTGCGGGCTTCTCCGCCAGTCAGCGCAAGGCGATATATCACCGTTTTCTTCTGACCGGCTTCCGGTTCATCTTCTTTTTTACGGCAGGCGGCAAACAGTACTGTCTGCTCATCCTCAAAGACAAACGACGAAAGACGGCCGTCGGTTGTCAAAGGCTTGACTGTCATCGTTGACAAATCCAGTTCCATCAAGTTGGAATGATATTGATTCGACTTTTCATCCATCTGCGTCTGAATGCAGAGCGCATGCCGGCCTGACCAGGCCAGGCTGTGAAGAAAACGATAATCCAGTAAATCGCGAATTTCAATCGGTTTCATGCAGTGAGTCATTCCCCTTTCATTTTACATTTAGGATACCGCATTTCAGAGAATGAAACAAGCTCGCAAGATAAAACCGAAACGCGATCAGAAAAAGCCTCCGTTTGTCAGACAACTGTAAGTAATTGTTAAGCTGCCGTTTATTTTTACAGCTTCAGTTCATGATATAGTAAAGACAACAAACCAACGTTCAATTATTATCGGGAAAGGAGAAGATCATGAGCAGAATCATTCAGTCCGCCGCCATCACGACGCTTGCCGTTTTGATGCTGGGTTCCGTCCTTTACTTTTCAGCAGGAAGAATGGATAAAAATCGGTTTTCCATTCTTTATCAGCCCTGGAAAATCGCAATCCAGCGCTGACTTTCAAAAACAGCTTTTACAGGCTGTTTTTCTTATTGAAACTAAAAACCGGCGCATGCCGGTTTACTTAACCAGAGACAAAATACGAAGAACATCAGCCCCGTATCGTTCAATCTGATCCTGACGGAAACCTTCGATCTGCGTCAGCTGTTCCGGTGTGGACGGCCGCAGGCGGATGATCTGAAGCATCTGGTGATCGGAAGCAAATAAAAACGTCCAGAACTGTACCTGTTCTGAACGTAAAATTACCAGTGGTGGTTCCGGCCAGAATTGAACTGGCGACACATGGATTTTCAGTCCATTGCTCTACCAACTGAGCTACAGAACCATTGG
>CAJFOC010000031.1 GCA_904395815.1 uncultured Holdemania sp. | reverse complement strand
TTTGTTCTTCTTTCATCTTCAGTTCCATCTCATAGCTTTTTTTCAGCGCTTCCTGCTGCAGCTGCAGCTGATCCCGCTGTTTTTCAATCTGACTGACGGCTTCGCTGACGGCCAGCTCCGCATTTTTTTCCTGCAGCTGCCGGTCCGCCTGCAAGGCGGCGATCCGGGCCTCTTTTTCCATCATCTGTTTTTCCATCTGCGCCAGTTTCTTCTCGGTTTCCCATTGTTGTTTTTCCTTTGCGGACTGCAGCTCCATCCGCAGCTGAGCGATCTGCATGTCGGCTTTCTGCAGCTGCTGATTCAGCTCGCCCTCCGCTTCCTTGCGGGCCAGCTGGACGGCCGCCTGCTGCTGCCGGTTCCACAGCGCTTCCCGCTGTTTCAGCTCGCGATCGAATTCCTCATCGCGAACCTGCCGGGCGATATCCATAAAAACAGATTCCTCGATCTGAAAAACCTGTCCGCAGTTGGGGCATTTGATTTCATGCATCATGATTTCCTCCCTATCGTTGTCTGTAAGTATTATACTTGGTTTTTCTTATGAATCCGCAGAAAAATTGCACCCGGGGTTCCAAAACCGGAGTACAGTGCTGAAAAGAACGTTAATATTCTGCAGGACAAAAAGGATTCCAACAAGGTCAGCAGCGCCTTTTGATGAAATTATGAAAGGTTAATAATGGAAGAAAAAAATCATTTCAATCAGCGTCCTTACATGGTAAACTTATCGTAGACTGGGGTAATGTGACATATGAACAAAACGTCGAAAAAAATGAATAGAATTCTGGCTGCGGCTGCAGCTGTTGCGGTTGTGGTGCTGGCTGCGGCGCTGGTTTACTTCGGATACAGCGTACTGGGCAATCCGGTATCGAACCAGCCGCAGGCCACGCCGCGGCCGGTGCTGACGGAGCCCGGCGGTCAGGAAAAGCCGCAGCAGACGCAGGGGCTGGATGCCGTGGAGGTGGACCTGGCCGAGTATACGGTATACCGGCTGGATGAACTGGATTTTCAGTTTGTCATCGCCAAGATCCGGGTTCGGGCTGAGGAAGCCATCAACATCCCGCTGTCGCATTTTACAACCAGCGAGGGAATTCAGCTGGATCAGATTGATTCGTATCTGAATGTGCTGGACAGTCAGGGACTGTATGTCGGCAAACAGAATGTCTGGTTTGAGCTGGTCTCGCTGGAAACCAGTTATGTGGCCAATATCTTCATTCCGGTTCGTGACCGCCAGGCGCGGAGCGTTGCAGTCCATATGGATTTTGGCGATAACGAAGATCTGCAGATGGATCTGAGCCGGGCTGAAGGAACGAAGGAAATGCTGGGATATGTCGCAGATGATATCATCACAGATGGCCGGACTTATCAGATGCAGGTTGGCGCGGCTTTCCAGATCGCTCCGGAAGAGATGTACCGGACATTTGAAGACGGCAGCACGGAAACGGCAGGGCTGCCTTCCACCGCTGAAGTTCATGTATTCCGCCTGGAGGCGGTGAGCCTGTGGGGCGATGAGATTACCGTGGAACAGGCGGTATACGAAACTGACAGCGCGGTGCAGTTTGAAGCGCTGCCTGTCGGATTTGATTCGGAAAAATATGACAACATCCTGGGGAAAACGATCCGGGATAAGGACAGCGGGGTGCTGTTCTTCATTACTTACAATCCTGACCGGGAACCGATCACCTATCAGGGGAAGCTGCGGCTGAAGCTTCAGGGTCAGGAAAACTGGATAGAAATCCAGGTCAGTCTGTAGGAGGAGAAATCGAATGAAGAAATTGAAGACGCTTCTGTCGATTCTGATGGCGGTTACGTTGATTCAGCGTATCTCCCCCGCATCGGCAGCGATTGAAATCAAAGCGGATGAGACTTATCCGATGGGCTGCGGCAATTATGAGGTGGCCTATGTGACCGACAGCGGTACGTTCAGTACCATCGGTTGCTATGACGATTTCAATCAGGCGAAAAATGAGATGTATGCCCGCGGCAACGACGCGGTTGTCCGGCATCCGGCGAGTCTGTCGCCGACCAAGATCATCGCCATGTCTTCCGGAGTTGCGGCCAGCTATTCCTATCGCCGCGGCTCAGGCAGCAGCAGCGAGCGCACTGCGGATGTCACGATGATCATCAAACAGTTTGAGACGACGACCACCAACGAAAAAGAAACGTATGTGACCAGTCACCGGGAAATGAACTATACCGGAACGTTTTCTTATGACCCGGCGACGGGAAGGGGAAGAATCGGCGTCAATCTGACCGGATTTGCCGGCTATGCCAATCTGGATCAGGTGGATCTGATTCCGACCAAATTTCTCAGCAACAATCTGAGAATTCTGCTGGGCGGCAACAATGACGGCAGTCCATGGGAGGCGCCGTTCTGGGTCAGACCGCGGCAGAGTTATTACGAAGTGGTGCAGAACGGCAGTTACAAGGAGATCGTTTACCATTGCTGGTCTTACTGGGCCAAATCGGAAACACCGCAGGACTATTCACAGACGATCGGCCCGGCGGAAAGCTGGATGAACGTGGGGGATGTTTATTATACGAGCGATATGCACGCGCTGTATACAGACCGTTATTTTCAGAATCAGGTACTGGTGAACGGCAGCCCGGCGCAGTACTACAATTACTATGAATTTCTGCCATTACGAAGCAAAAGCAGTCTGAATGGAGACGTGCTGAACGCATTTCTGAATTCGCGCGGGTATACGGAGGATGCGACATCCTATCTGAATCTGAAAAGCAATCAGTCCAAGATGGTCAATTCCGGATGGTATTTTGTCAATGCGCAGGAAACCTATGGCGTCAACGCGCTGCTGACTTTCTGTATGGGACTGTTGGAATCCGGCTGGGGACGCTCACAGATCGCGATCAACAAAAACAACCTGTTTGGCTGGAATGCGGTAGACAGCAATCCGGGCGGCAGTGCAGACAGCTACAGCAGCATTCAGTCGGCTATCGAACAGCACATGGCGTACAACCTGCGCGGCTATATGGATATCAACGACACCCGGTTTTTCGGAACGCATCTGGGCAACAAAGGCAGCGGCTTCAATGTAAAATATGCCTCTGACCCTTATTGGGGATTGAAAATTGCGGCGCTGGCCTATCAGATTGACAAATACGCTTCCGGCAACAACGGAACGCTGACGGAATATGGCAAGGTGGAGCTGGGCGTAATCAATCAATACAACGCAGCGGTGAAACAATCTCCGGACGCCGCTTCGCCAACGCTGTATACTACCGCTTACGGCGCAACCTATCAGAATGATTTTACCGTTATCATTCAAAATGAAAGCAACGGCTGGATCCAGATTCCGACAGCCAACGGCATTCGGGCGGATGGATCGCTGGTGCCTCACCGCAACAACGGCTACGAGGCGTATGACTGGAACCGCAGTCTTGGCTACCTGCCTTCCAGCCAGATCACGAAGCTGAGCGCTCAGAAAGAAGAGGGCAACACGCCGGAGGGCGATTTCCAGCAGAAGGTGACAGCGCTGACGATGACAGATCAGGGCTTGAGTCTGTCGGGGTATGCGTACCAGCCGGGAATCTATGCCGAAGAAGCCGGTTCCCTGACTCATCAGCTGGTCATTACCGGTCCGGATGGCAGCGAACAGACGGTCAGTCTGGATCAGAACGCATATGCTGATGACAGCCATTATGCGGCGGCCGGTTTCACTGCCAGCAACATTCCGCTGACGCTGCTGCTGCAGCAGAATGGAACGTATTCGCTGGCGATCCGGACGATTCATGCGACCTATACTGAAACGCATCCGATCAGCGGGGTAACGGTGCCGCAGCCGGTTTCCGATCTGCTGCATGATTACGTGTTTGCCGATGACGGCACAGGGCTTACTCTCAGCCGGCAGGATCGCGTCATTGAAGAACAGTACAACACTTTGCTGAAATCGCTGACGCTGACCGAAGAAGGCAAGCTGAACATCAAGGGCACCGCTTTTGTGGAAGGACGGCATCAGGGCAGTGCGGATCAGATTCAGCATCAGCTGATCGTCACAGACCTCAATACCGGCGAACAGGTCAGAACGTTTGATCTGATCAGTTATACCGGAGATGAGGGCGATCCGAACCTGAACGAGGGATACAATCACCTTGAACTGGGTTACGATTACAGCTATGGTTATTACAAGGGAGAACTTGATATCAGCGATCTTCCGGTATCCGAATACAGCTTTACGATCAGAACGGTCGCTGACGGCAAGGAGTTCAGTCGCCGCCTGTATGGTCTGAGCTCCATGGCAGACAGCGGTGTAGTAAAGATGAACAACGGCCTGTATGGAGAACTGAAAAAACAGTATGAGTTCTCCAATCGCTATGAACTGGCGATTCGCAATGCCGACATTGAACTTCCAAGCGGCAAGCAGCCGCTGCCGCGACTGCGCGAATCGTATCAGTATCTGTCCCGGGTCGTGCTGAATGAAGAGGAGGCCACGCTGACCTTTAAGGGAGCGGCGTACATCTGGAACGGCGACTTTTCCGCTGAGCAGCATCCGCGGTTTACCCTGGTGCTGATTCATCGGGAAAGCGGTGAAACGTTCTCCGCTTCCTGCGATGGTCTGACAGCGCTGACCGGCGGAGACTACAGCTGGGATATCACCGAGGAAAAAGGCGGTCAGTCAGACTACAGTCATGCCTGGTATGAAATCACCGTTCCGCTGCAGCAGCTGAAAGATGGCGAGTATGAATTCCGGCTGATGATTGAAACCGACAGTTATGTCGATCTGCTGGATTACAAGTCCAAGTCTTCGCTGACGCTGCCGTCGCTGGAAGGCGATAAAACGCTGACAGTCAGTCGCAATACGGTCAATAAAAATCGAATTGAGATGACCTTGTCCGGCTGGCTGGATTCCTCGGCTCAGAGTGAAACTCCGGCTTCAAGCGCACCGTCTCAGCCTGTTTCCACAGCGGTACCGACCCCTGTTGAAGAATAACGGCATTCACTTCGGATGTGCCGGCGGGATTTTCCTGCCGGCACATTTTTAATGAACCAACCACTATGGAAAAGTTCAGTTTCCCGTGTTATTCTAAAATCAGAGGAAAACCATGGTTGAATCATTTTGTTACGCAGAGAAAAGGCGCTTATGCAACGCTTAAAAGAAAGATGATATAAATGGTTATTATTCCATGACGAGGAAAATGCACGGTATAAAACGATGGAAGGAAGAGGGCCTGAGTGTGGTGGTTTACTCCCACATATGCATTTTGGTTATGAACATGGAGAAACTGGATATGAGTTGAGCAGCAAAGAACATAAATTAGTGGAAAGGACGATTTATGATGGAAAAACTGGAAAAAGAAGAATTCCAAATGCGTTTCCATAGTTTGCAAGAAATTAGGAAATGGGTTGAAGATACAGATTCTTTCTCTTTTGTTATCAATCGTCATTTATGCACGATTGAAGGAAGATGGCCATTAATGTTATTTGATAGAGATAACGATGATTCAGTTATCACCAAATTTGAGGAATTGGATCATGTATTCATTTACAAATTTGGAAACTACACAATGAAAGAAAATCCTGAAGCATTGATTTTCGTAGACAGATAAACGCTGATTTAAGATAATCGTTTTTTATGGTTTTCAGCGGGTACCTTTCTTGCTGAATGGGGAAAGTATATTCTATACGGCAAAATATAAAAATCAGGTTAGAAACTTTATCACCTTGTTTCTAACCTTTTCTTTTTGATTCTATTTTTTTAACAACGCAGATGGTGTAGCATCGGCTTATTTTGAGATGGTGTTCTCGCTCCATTTGTATTTTCGCAGCCTGAAGTTAAAGATCAAGCACACCAAAACTCCGACAATGCCGATAATAAAAAACAACATGGCCGCACCTGAACCTTTGTTCTCTCCAAAAAGGGATATCAATAAACTGTTTGCGGGTTGTGAAGCCATAAATGGTTCAAAAACTTGATCTACAAACAGGCCACCCAGCATGAAACCGATGGGGATGGTAAAAAACTGTAATGTGTTACGGCAGGAGTAGACTCGTCCTTGCCTATCGAGTGGAATACTGCTTCGGAAAATGACATCTAAATTTGAGTTCATGACAGGGATTAGTAACCAACCTGAGACAGCTCCGATGCACCAGATCAGCGGTGTTTTTCCAAAAGCGAGAAGAAAATTCTCACTGCTCATTGACAAAAGTAAAGTGAGGGAAATGACTTTTACACGGTTTTTCGGTGCAGGGAGAAGCGCAACGAGTACACTGCCCGCCAGAGTTGCGATACCGACACATGTGTTGACGAGCCCCAGAACCGTCTTTCCGCCGTTTTGTTTGGATAACAGCATAGCGGGAAGCGCCGCATCACATATGGACGCCACGAGATTGATACAAGCCAGATACAGAATTAAAGTAAGTATCAGTGGGTTTTTTCCAAGCCATGTGATCCCTTTTCGGGCGGCTGTAAGCAAACTTTTCTCCGCTTGCTTGGGGACGTCGTTTTCGGGAATAGGGATAAACAAGAATAGTGTCAAAAAAGCGAATGCGAAAGTAATCAAATCAACAAGGATTACTGAGTCTATCCCGGCAAACGTAAATAACGTTGTCGCCAGTACTGGTGTCAAAATCGAGTTTAGTGAATGAGAAAACGAACGCAGTCCACTGGTTTTTTGAACATAGCCTTTGGGGATTAGCAATGTCGCTGCGACCTCGCTTGCGGGCTGCTGAATGGTATTCATCAGTCCATTCAGGGCGTTCAGGGCATAGAGATGCCACTCATTCAGAGAATTGGTCTTGATAAGAAGGAAAACCGTCACTGTGCTTAGTGTCGCAAGCAGATCACAAACCAGCATGGTCTTCTTTTTGTTCCACCGGTCACTGAGCGCCCCGGCGAAGATACTCATCAACACATACGGTGCATACGAACAGACTGATAGAAGCGCAGTTCTGAGTGCAGAGCCGCTGCGAAGATAGAGCCATAATATCAGCACATAGCTTGTCATGCCGCTGCCAAGCGTGGACAAAGCCTGTGTACTCCAAAGCATTACATACGGTTTCAGTTGTTTTGATTTCATCATTGACTTTGCTCCTTTGATTTTTACAATGTACATCAAATGCAAAGTCCGAGGACTGAATTATCCTCCATGCAATGTCCTCAAACTTTGCATGGAGCACAAACAATACAGAGTATCATCGGGTTATTCCTCCTGTTTCAATCAATATAACACTTTATCGATTCCGATAGCAAAAAAAGATTCTATACAAGTAATATTTTCGAAAAGAAAAGCGGTCATCACTGGTTCCGCTCAGCCCTGATCTGGGCTGAGGCCGGGATGGCCGCTCTGTTTTTATTGCGGGATCAGTCGTTAGGCCCCAGCGAGATGACAACGGAGATGACATCGGAAGTCTTGTCATAACGTCCGGCCGGAGAGTAGCTGATCAGCTCTCCACGGGTATAATCGCTGTATTGGGTTGTGATCTGAATCAGGTTGCTTGGATAGCCCAGGCCTGTCAGATAACTGCTGATCTGGTTGCGTGTTCCTTCCGGATCGTTGACGACAATCTTGCTGCTCAGATCGATAATGTTGACATAGCGCGAACCGAGCGAAACAGTGTAGTTGATGGAAGAGCCCGGAGTGAATTCACCGGTATCATTGTGGATGATGGAACCTGCCGCAATGTCCTCATTGTATTCTTCCGAACGGGATCCGGCTTTCAGTCCATTGGCGGACAGGAAGCTGTTGAACTCAGAGAAACTCTTGCCGGCAAAGCTTCCTACCGATACCGGTTTAGGAGCCGGACCCCGGGAAACCACAACGGTAACGGTTTTGCCGCTGGTGGTCTGCCGGTCCGGAATCAGATTTCCGGCCGCGATCGAATCGTGGTATTCCTCACCGGCGGACTGAATTGTCCAGCCTGCGCCTTTGGCGTTGGCAGCGCTGATTTCACTTTGAGCGGCGGCCAGTGTGCCGGAGAAGCGCGGCGGGGTATAAGCTCCTTCGGAAACGACATAACTGATGCTGTCACCCGGTTTTTTGCTGCCGGTATCATGACGAATGATCGAACCCTTGGCGACGGTATCGCTGTACAGGGTGGAACGGGCGCCCAGCGTCAGTCCGAGTCCTTCAATGTAACTGCGGAAGTCGCTTTCCGTGCTGCCGGCCCGGTTTTCAACCTGGACGGTCCGTCCTTTGGATACTTCAAAATAAACTTCAGATCCCGGATTGAGATAACTGCCGGCATCAACGCTTTGGGAAATAATCGTTCCGACCGGCTTATCGCTTTCTACCTCGCCATAGCTGAAGGTCAGATTTCCTTCGTAACGATTGACGTTGTTTTTAAAGTTTTCTGCATCGCTTTTCTGTTTATCGACAAATGATTCCAGCCGGATCTTGCCCAGCGAAACCTTGACCTGCACGTTGGAGCCCTGGCTGATGGTGCCGCCGGCCGGAGAGCTGGAGATGACGATGTCATAGTCGACCGAACTGCTGTAGGCATCGCTGAAGGTGCCGGTCAGGCCGTTATCGGAGAGCCATTTTCTCGCTTCGGCACGGCTCATTCCGGCCAGGGAGCGAATTTCAACGGCTTTGCCGGTGGAAAGGGTGATCGTCACTTTTCCGCCGGTTTTGATGGTTGTGCCGGCCGCCGGGTCCTGACTGATCACACCCCCTTTGGCTATGGTCTCGCTGCTGGCTTCCTTCCAGTTGATCGTGATCTTGTTGGCCTTGCCCCAGTTGGTGATTTTGGCTTTGGTATAATCGCTGAAATCCGGAACGAGAATCTCTTCGCCTTCCGCGTTTTGACCCTGTGAAATGGTGATGATGATCATCGTTCCGCGTTTGACAGTTGTTTCGGTGATGTTGATCCGGATAAACTGTCCTTCCGGAATCGTTTCATCGACCGCATATTCATAGGTAACATCCAGCAGTTTGTTTTCTTCAACAAACTGATCGATCTGATCCTGTGTCCAGCCGGCAAAATCCGGAAGTGTGACTTCGGCTTCAGGATCCGGTCCGTTGGAGAAGACGACTGTCAGCACGTCTTCGCGTCCCAGATTCTGATCGGCCGCGATGCTTTGTGAAATCAGATGATCTTTTTCCACGGTATCGCTGTATTCATATTCTATAACAAGCTGCTGATCGTCCAGGCTGTTCTCGGTAGCCCATTGCTGAACCTGCTGCGCTGTCATGGCGGAGAAATCGTCGACCTTGACAGAAGTGTCCGGCAATGTCAGCAGGACAACGACGGCAGCGACAGTGATGAGGGCAAGAATGCCGACAGCGCTGAGCAGAGCCATCGTCTGCTTATTTTTGAAATCAATTTTCATACTGACCTCCTGTTCGTGACAAGTATAACATAATTAGAAAAAGTAAAAAACATGAACCGGCGACTTTCTTTGGAAGTTAATGGGCCGCATCAGCCATTTTTTAGGGCGAAAGTACTCATTTCGCCCGGTTTGAAGCCGGATTGAAGAAATTCAGAAAAAAGTGATCCCAATTCTTTCAATTTCTTTACGGATCATTAGAATTAAACTCCATGGCGGCCTGACGGAGCAGGGACAGGATTTGTTGCCCCGTATCCCGTCTTCTGTGGTATGATATCCTGCAGCAGGAGGAGATCTACGATGGAAACGGAAAAACTGATCCCACAGATTGCTGAGCAGCTGAAGATTCAGCCTCAGCAGGTGGCCAATACATGCCGGCTTCTGCAGGAAGGCAATACCGTTCCTTTCATTGCCCGTTATCGCAAGGAGATGACTCACGGGCTGGATGAGGAACAGATTCTTGTCATTCAGCAGCAGCTGCAGTATCTGGCCAATCTTGAAAAACGCAAGGAAGATGTGCTGCGGCTGATCGAGGCGCAGGGACATCTGAATGATAAAATCCGCATGGCGGTGCAGGCCTGTACGAAGCTTTCGCAGGTGGAGGATCTTTACCGTCCTTACCAGCAGAAGCGCAAAACCCGGGCCAGTGAGGCGATGGCCAAAGGGCTGGGACCGCTGGCGGACTGGATTGCGTCCTGCCCGCGACAGGGCGATCCGCAGCAGCAGGCATCGCGGTATCTGAACGATCAGGTACAGGATGCACAGGGGGCGCTGCAGGGAGCGAAGGACATTCTGGCGGAAAGAGTCAGCGATCAGGCCCGGCTGCGCTGGAAAATCCGGGAACAGATCGAGAAAAACGGGGTGATCGTCTGCCGCAGAAAAAAAGATCATCCGGATGAGAAACAAGTCTATCAGATGTATTATGACTATCATGAAAAGATCAGCACGCTGGCCAGTCATCGCATCATGGCGATGGATCGGGCGGAAAAGGAAAAAGTCATCACCATTTCGCTGGATTACAACCGGGAATACCTGATCCGCTATGCGGTGTCCGGCGTTACTCATGGCCGGCAGACCTGTTGTCAGATACTGATCGAGGAAGCGGTAAGCGACGGACTGAAGCGGCTGGCGTTTCCCAGCGTGGAAAGGGAAGTGCGCAGCGAGCTGACGGAAAAAGCGCAGAAACAGTCGATTGAGATCTTTTCGATGAACGTGGAACGGCTGTTATTGCAGCCGCCGCTGAAAAGACAGATGATTCTCGGCGTCGATCCGGCTTTTCGTACCGGCTGCAAGCTGGCGGTGATCGACGCGACCGGCAAACTGCTGGATCTGGGCGTCATTTATCCGCATCCGCCAGTACGCAAAGAAGCGCAGGCCAGAACCGTATTATTGCAGCTGCTGCGCAAGTATCCGATCCGCGTTATCGCCATCGGCAACGGCACCGCCAGCCGGGAAACTGAGAATTTCATCGCCGCGCTGATCCGTGATGAACAGCTGGATGTCGCCTATACGCTGGTTTCGGAAGCCGGCGCGTCAGTGTATTCCGCCAGTGAGCTGGCCCGGCGTGAATTTCCTGATCTGCAGGTTGAACAGCGTTCGGCCATCTCCATCGCCCGGCGAATTCTGGATCCGCTGGCAGAACTGATCAAGATTGATCCCAAAAGCATCGGCGTGGGACAGTATCAGCATGATCTGCCGCCCCGCGAGCTGTCTCAGCGGCTTGATTTTGCGATTGTCAAAACGGTCAACCGGGTTGGCGTGGATGTTAACACGGCGTCCTCGCAGCTGCTTTGTCATGTTTCCGGTCTGACCCGGGCCAGTGCGGACGCCATCGTCGCTTATCGGGACGATCACGGCCCGTTCAGCAACCGCACGCAGCTGCGTCAGGTTCCGCGGATGGGAGAGAAGACCTTCCAGCAGGCCGCCGGATTTCTGCGTATCCGCAACGGGACAGAACCGCTGGATCAGACGCCGATTCATCCGGAAAGCTATCCGACGGCCCGGCGGCTTTGCGAGATGCTGCAGATCGAGACGCTGGGCAGCGAAGACTGCCGGCGCAAAACCGAAGCATTGGATCTGGATGCGACAGCCCGGCAGCTGAATACCGATGCCTATACGCTTAAGGATATCGTTGAAGCTCTCTGTCAGCCGTTACGCGATGTGCGTGAACAGTTTGACGGCCCGGTGCTTCGTCATGATGTGCTGACATTAAATGATCTGCATATCGGCGATGAGCTGGAAGGGGTCGTCCGCAACGTCGTGGATTTCGGCGCTTTTGTCGATGTCGGATTGCATGAGGACGGACTGGTTCATATTTCCAAGATGGTGCGGGGACGGCTTTCGCATCCCTCTCAGGCCGTCGCGGTCGGAGACATCGTAAAGGTCTGGGTTATCGGCCTGGATCCGCAGCGCGGCCGGGTTCAGCTGTCCATGCTTCCGCCGCAGTGAAAATGGCCGGTTTCCAAGGACCGGGGATTCTGGTAAAATAAGGCGTGGTGATACAACATGCAGCAGATATTCATACCGCAGCGGGCTTGCGCCGGACAGGTCGTCGTACCGGAGGAAGCCGTCATGCATCATCTTCTGAGGGTGGTGCGCCTGAAACCGCTGGAGCATTTGCGAGTCGTGGATGGCGACCGGCAATGCTTTGAGGCGGAAATTACGGAAGAATCCGATGGCATCCGGCTGCTGAGTGCCGTCGAGGAAAACAGTGAGCTGGATGTCGAGGTGACGCTGCTGGCCGGAATGATCAAGGGCGAGCGCTGGGACTGGCTGCTGCAGAAATGCACGGAGCTGGGAGTCAGCCGCATCGTTCCGCTAAAGTCGCAGCGGACGGTGGTGCGGATCAGCGGGGAAAAAGCGGCCCAAAAACAACAACGCTGGCAGAAGATCGTGGAACAGGCGGCCCGGCAATGCCGGCGAAGCCGGGTTCCGCAGGTGACGGAGCCGGTTTCGCTGAATCAGGCGGCGGCGTGGCGAAGCGAACAGAATTTTGTCGCCTGGGAAGATGAGCGCCTGCACAGTGCGCGGTTAGTTTCCTTGTTGCAGCCGGCTCGCAGCGTTACGGTGGTGATCGGACCGGAGGGCGGGTTTTCGCCATCGGAAATCGAACTGCTGAAGCAGGCAGGATATCAGTGCTGTTCTTTGGGCAGACGGATTCTGCGGGCGGAGACGGCTGCCGTTTACGCGCTGTGCGCCTGCAATTTCGTGCTGGAGGAGGAAACGGCGGATGGACAAGTGGATTAGGATATTAAAAAAGGAAAACGATCGGGAACTGCTCAAAATGCCGCAGGTCAGACAGCAGATTGCGCAGCTGAACCGGACGCTGAGCCCGTTTCATCTGAACCGTTCGGTCAGAAATGCCCGCGATCTGTATACGCTGCAGATCATGGCGGAGGGGCTGAAAAACAAACAGGCCATTGAAAACGGATATGAAACAACGCGGCAGGAGATGCTGGATATCTGGGAAATGCTGGATTATCCCAAGCGCAATGAGTTTCTCAAACCCCGTATCCGGGCTCTGATACAACCGATGAAACAGTTTTTATGGCATGGAAAAACGATTCTGATACCGTTTTTTGACGAGGTGATCAACGCCTTGTATGATCATGAAACGGCGATTCTGGAACTGCCGCAGTTTTTCAGGATGTACCGTGATTTTGCCGGCAAAACGATTGATCCGCTGGTCTATGGCCGTTTGCCGTATGACGCCGGGTTTGCGCAGGCGCAGGTGATTGCACAGACGGATCAGGGATTTGCCGTGTATGAGGGAAGATCGCATAGCCTGGAGGTTTTTTTCTTTGACGGCAGCGTGGTCAGTTTGCCCTTGTCAATTCACTGTACCGGAACGCGGCTGGACGTACCGCAGGGGGAACATCTCGCTGTGGCGGTACTGAGGAAGGATCGTGCGCAGCTGCATGAAGCGCTGCAGCGCAGCGGCTACATCGCGCAGCGGCTGAAGAAAAAAATCAGGCTGTAGCATCATGGCGGCCGGTGGGGAAAAAGCTACCTGCCGCAGGGGAAGTTTGTTATAATGGGATTACGGAAAGGGGACGCTGTGAATGACGACTTATGCGATGTCGGTGCTGGGCTGCAAAGTCAACGCCTATGAAGCGGAAAGTACGGCGCAGTCGCTGCGCCAGTGCGGCTATACCGAAGTCGGTTTTAAAGAAAAAGCGGATGTGTACCTGATTTTTACGTGCGCGGTGACCAATACGGCTTCGGGTAAAAGCCGGCAGCGCATTCATCAGGCCATCCGTCAGAATCCTGACGCTCTGATCTGCGCGGTAGGCTGTGATGTGCAGATCAACGCGCAGAAGCTGAGCCAGGATGAGCGGATTGATGTGCTGATCGGTTCAGCGGACAAGGATCGCATTGCGGAGCTGATCGGCGAGGCGCTGAAACGGCGCCAGCGCCTGATGCGGATAGCGGATGTGCGCCAGCAGGCCCGCTTTGAGTCATTGCCGCTGAGCAGTTTTCAGCATCAGACCCGGGCTTATCTGAAGGTGCAGGATGGCTGCAATCAGTTCTGCGCTTACTGCATTATTCCCTATGCCCGCGGCCGGGAACGGTCGATGCCGCTGTCAGAGGCGCTGAGGGAAGCGGCCCAGCTGGCGCAGCATCATCCTGAGATTGTGCTGGCAGGCATACATACCGGACGATACGGGAAAGATATAGGCACCGATCTGTGCGCGCTGATTCGCGGTCTGTGCGCGATTGAACCGCTGCAGCGGATCCGGATTTCTTCCATTGAGATTACTGAAATCAGCGACGAGCTGCTGGATCTGATGGCGCAGCATTCCAGGATTGCCCGTCATCTGCACATTCCGCTGCAGTCGGGCTGCGACGCCACGCTGCAGCGGATGCGCCGGCCTTATACAACGGAGCAGTTTTTCAGCCGGGTGGAACAGATTCGCCATCGCTTTCCCGATATCGCGATCAGCACCGATCTGATCGTCGGATTTCCGGGGGAAAGCGAAGCGGAATTTGCGGCGACGATGGAATTTCTCAACCGGATTCAGTTCAGCTTCCTGCATGTTTTTCCTTTCTCCTGCAAAAGCGGTACGGCCGCGGCAGCCATGAAGGATCAGATCGATCCGCAGACGAAAAAACAGCGGGTGAAGGCGGTGGGACAGATTTCTCATCAGGGTGAGACGGCGATGAAAAAAAGCCGTATCGGCCAGCCGCTGGACGTGCTGATCGAAACCGTGCAGCCGGGCTGGTCCTTTGGTCACAGCAGCGAATATCTGCCGGTCTGGTTTCCCTGTTCATTGACGCCGGGTCAGCGGGTAACAGGGCTGGGCGCCCAACTGAAGGAAGACCGGCTGATCGCGCAGCTCAAGGAGGAGTAGAGGATGAAATTATCAGCTTTGTTTGACAACGCTCCGGAACTGGAAATAGAAAATCTGATGGTGGACAGCCGTCAGGCGATGCCCAACGCGATTTTTTTCTGTATCCGGGGCATGCTTCATGATGGTCATCGCTTTGTCAACGCGGCGATCAAAAACGGCGCTGTCTGCGTCGTTCACAGCGAGGAGATCAAGCGCAACAGCGCCAATGTCGTTTACATCAAGGTCAGAGACGTGGTTGCCGCTTTGAATCAGGTTGCGGCCTGTTTTTACGGCTATCCGTCCAAAAAGATGGTCGTTTACGGCGTGACCGGCACCAATGGCAAATCTTCGGTTGCCTGCATGATCCGCAATCTGATCAATCCGATCTATCCCTGCGGCTACATCGGCACCATTTCCATTGAATACGGCGACGTCAAGCTGCCGCCGATGCTGACGACGCCGGATATCGTTCCGCTGCAGGAAACGATGCGGGACATGGTGGACAGCGGCATGAAGGCCTGCGCGCTGGAGATCAGCAGCATCGGCCTGGAACAGCACCGTACTGACGCGGTGGATGTGGACATCGCGATCTTCACCAATCTGACGCATGATCATCTGGATTATCACGGGACGATGGAAAACTATTTTGAAGCGAAAAAGAAGCTGTTTGACAGTCTGAAGCCGCAGGGGACGGCCATTGTCAATATCGATGATCCCTGCGGCCAGCGGATCACGGCGGATTGCCGGGCCCGGGTAGTCACTTATGGCGTACTGCAGCAGGCTGATTATCAGGCCCGCGACATTCAGCTCAATGCCGACTGTACCAGCTTTACCTTGTCGGTGTATGGGCAGGACTATGCGGTGGAAACCAATCTGGTGGCGATGTTTAACATCTACAACCTGATGGCGGTGATCGCGGCGCTGCATGAGGGCGGAGTGGAAATGGAAACGATCCTGCCTTCGCTGCGCACCATTCCGCAGATTGAAGGGCGGATGGAGCGGATCGAGGAAGGACAGCCTTTCAACATCATCGTGGATTTTGCGCATACGCCGGACGGCCTGGAACAGATTTTCAAGTTTGCGTCTTCGATCACACCCAAGGAAAAACGGATCATTGCGGTGTTCGGCTCGGCGGGCAAGCGGGATACGAAGAAACGGCCGATTTTCGGTCAGCTGGCGGACAAATATTGTGATCTGATCATTCTGACCGAGGATGATCCGCGGGATGAGGATCCGCTGCAGATCGCCGAAGAAATCGCTTCCGGCATTGTCAAAACCAACCGGATTCTGATCGAAAGCCGGTATGACGCCATCCGTCAGGCCATCGAGGTCGCCAATGTCGGCGATACGATTCTGATTTTGGGCAAGGGAGATGAAAACTTCATCTATCGCGAATTCGGCCGCGAGCCGTGGATGAGCGATCCGGCTGCCGTACGCGATATTCTGCGCCGCTATTATTTCGAACCGGAAGAGGAGGAAGATCATGAAACCGCTGAATAAGTACATCGACCACACGCTGCTGAAACCGCAGAGCACCCGCAGTCAGATCCGTGAGCTTTGCGATCAGGCCCGGGAATTTGATTTTGCTTCGGTCTGCGTCAATCCGTGCTGGATCCGTTATTGCCGCCAGCAGCTGGCCGGATCCCAGGTGAAGGTCTGCACGGTGATCGGCTTTCCGCTGGGCGCGATGACGACCGAGGCCAAGGTGGCGGAATGCCGCGACGCTGTTGAAAAGGGCGCGGATGAAATCGACATGGTCATCAACATCGGCGCTTTGATCGATGGAGAGATGGAGTTTGTCAGTGAGGAAATCCGCCGGGTTAAGGAAGCGGCCGGCGATCGCATTCTCAAAGTCATTCTGGAAACCTGTCTGCTGAGTGATGAACAGAAAGTACAGGGCTGTCGTGCCTGCGTGGCGGGCGGCGCTGATTTTGTCAAGACCTCAACCGGCTTTTCCACCGGCGGGGCGACGGTGGAGGATGTCCGGCTGATGAAGCAGACCGTGGGCGAGGCCTGTCAGGTCAAGGCAGCCGGCGGGGTGCGCAGTTATGAGGATCTGATCGCGATGATCGAGGCCGGCGCGGACCGGATCGGCACCTCCAGCGGTACCCGTCTGCTGCAGAACGCTTCCTCATCCCGGCGTTGAACCGGATTGTGCGGCTGGACGAATGTCCGCAACAGATGCAGCTGGCAGCGGACTGGTTCAGCCGGCACTGGCAGAATGACAGCGCGCTGTACTTTGCGAGCATGCGGGAAAGCCTGCAGAGAAAAGACGGCGTTCCGCGCTGGTGGATTGTGACAGAGGAAGACTCGATCATCGCCGGCGCCGGCGTCATCGCCAACGATTTTCATCAGCGGCCGGATCTGACTCCCAATGTCTGCGCTCTGTTTGTCGAGCCTGCCTGGCGAGGGCGGGGTCTTGCCCGCAGGCTGTTAGAGACGATCCGGCAGGATTGCGCTGAAGCAGGGATTGCGCGTCTGTATCTGATCAGCGATCATGTGGGATTCTATGAGAAATGCGGCTGGCAGTTTCTGCAGAAGGTACAGGAAAACGACGACCGCTGGATTTCGATGTTCACCATTCTGTGCGAGGGTGAAAAAAAATAAGAACCGGGATGTTAAAGTTTTCTGAAAAGGTTGCATTTTAAATGGGTCTTGGGTATAATATATCTGCTTGCATCAGAAGGGAGGGTAAATATGCCAAGAGTTGTCTTAAAAGAGAACGAAGTACTGGATGACGCATTACGTCGTTTCAAGCGCCAGGTTTCTCGCAACGGAACCCTTGCTGAGGCTCGCAAAAGAGAGTTTTATGTAAAACCGGGCGTTCGTCGGAAGCTGAAGTCGGAAGCTGCCCGGAAAGCCAGACGTTCTAAATAAAGAAGCCAGTGCGCTTCTTTTTTTTCGCTGAACGGAGGAAAGGAGAGAAAGACATGCAGAGTTCCTCAATGGGAAATCAGGGACTGGCATCCCAGCTGAGCGATATCCTGCGGCACTGGCCGCAGACGACGCCGATGACCTTGCAGGTCCGTGTTCCGTCGCTGACCTCGCCCTTCATCGCTGAATTCCATGATACAGACGGAGAAAAAATGCTGGAGCTGACGGATGACAGCTGGGATCAGGTGCTGGGAATGAGCCGCAGCGACAGTGAGGACCGGTTTCATCTGGGCGTGCAGGGATGGCGGCGGATTCTGTGGAAACCGCAGGATCAGACGGATGAGTCGGCGCTGATCGTGCAGGATGGTTATGCGGTCATGGTGAACGACCTTCATTGCGGCCTGCTTCAGGTCAGTCCTTCCTACGGCTGGATTCTGGAGACGGCTCAGCTGCTGCAATGGCTGAATCAGGCGCTGGCGGCTTTGCCGGACCGCTGGCCGGCTTCAAAGACGGCGCTGTCAGCTCATCTGGATGAGCAGGGAAAGGTTCATTGGGAAACGCTGGGCGATGCGGTACGGATTGAGGGACCGGCCTGTTCGCTGGATTCCCAGGCTATCCGGCAGCTGGGTCAGGGCCAACACAGCCGGGAAACGGCGCAGCTGGATGTCATCAGTTTGCTGGATCCGCAGCATTCCCAGGGCAGTTCGGCCGTATTTCGGATGTTTGTGCTTGTCTGTTCCAACCGCCATCAGACTTTCCGCGAATTTCAGTTTCGCTCTCGGGAAGATCTGATTACCGGGCTGTTTGAGGGACTGCAGCACTTTTTCGCCGAGGCGGGGATTCCGGCCCGGCTGCAGCTGAACCGGCCGCTGTTTCAGTTTGTATTGATGGATCTGGCGCGCGAGCTTGACATCCAGCTGGTGATGGTCGATCATCTCATTCTGACCGAACAGCTGAGTGAAGAGCTGGAAGCCGCTTTTCAGCCGCTGATTTCGCAAGAGGCGTAGCCGCCTCTTTTTTCATGTTTGAGCAGGACGGCGCATACTCTGCAAAAGAGGAGGAGTGCGCGATGATGATCACCGTCAATCAGAAACAGGCGATGATAGAGGAGTTTGAGCGGCTGATCCTGGTCAGTCCGCAGAAAATTATCACTGAATCCGGACAGAACCGGATGATCGTTGAAGGCAGCGGTCTGCACATTCGCGTTTTCAGCGCAGAGGAGATCGTCATTTCCGGCAAGGTCAGGCTGGTGAGAATGGATGAAGAGTAAACTGCCTTTTCTTTTTGGGATGGATCACTGGCAGCTGGCCATACCGCTGACCTTTTTTCTGAATCAGTGTCTGCGCCATGATCTGGAAATCATGGAACTGAGGTCGACAGTGCAGGGACTGGACTTCTGGGCCCGTATCCGCAGCCGCCGGCAGATCCGCCAGCTTTTTCCTGACGCCCGTTATCTGAAAACCAGCGGCGTCTGCGGATTTCTGCTGCACCAGTTTCATCAGCCGCTGCGGTTGTTTTCGCTGGCGCTGGCAGTAGGCTTGTGGAGCTTTTATTCCCACTGGATCGTTTCGCTGCAGATCAGCGGCACCGACGCCGCTTTGCAGCGTCAGATTGATCAGCTGCTGCAGCAGAACGGGTATGCGGCGCCGTTTCTGAGCTGGGATCCGGATCTGGCGGAAACGATGGAACAGCTGGTGAGACAGCAGTTTGCCCAGCGGCTGAGCTGGATCGAAGTCCAACGGGAAGGATCGCGGATTCAGCTGCAGTTTGCGGATAAACAATGGGTGTCGCCATCACCGCTGGGCAATGATCCGATTGTGGCCCGCAAGGAGGGCATGGTCGTTCGCTTTGACGTTCAGCATGGCGAAAAAAAGGTCAAAATCAACCAGATTGTGCATCCGGGCGAGGTGCTGGTGGACAACGTGCTGCTGGATGCCTTTGAACAGCCGCGCGCTCTGTCGGTGCGGGGAACGGTGTACGGCTATACGTGGTACACTGTGGAAAGCATGCTGGCGGATCAGCCGGATTTTCCGCTGCACGACGGTCTGGCTTTTTTCCGGCTGCTGCTGGATTGCCGCGCGCAGATCGCTTCTCAGCTGCAGTCTGATGAAAAAATTATCAAAGAAAATGTTTTACAATTTGAGCGAAATGCGGGTACAATAACGATGAAGATCCACTATACGTTGCTGGAGGATCTGACAAGACCTTAGTTGAATGAGGAGGAAAGACATGACGCATGTCCTATCACTGGAGTCGTTGAGCGCTGCGGAAGCGGCGGAACTGATCGGATATCAGGATCGGAATCTGAATCTGCTGTGCGAGCTGTTTCAGGCGGAAATCGTTTTCCGTGATCAGCAGTTTCTGATCCGCGCCCAACAACCGCAGGCAGTTCAGGCCGCGCTGCAGGAAATGCTGAAGCTGGTCCGTCAGACCGGCAGCCTCAGCGAGCAGGAGATCCGGTACCTGGTTCGCCGCCTGCAGCAGCGTCAGCAGGTGGATCTGGAAGAATTGAAAAGCCGGGTGCTGGCCCGGACGCATGCCGGCAAGGCGATCACGCCCAAAACGGAAGGACAGCGCCGCTTCATCGAAGCGATGGAAAAGAAAACCGTGATTTTCGCGGCGGGTCCGGCCGGTACCGGAAAAACCTATCTGGCGGTGGTTTATGCGGTCAGTCTGCTGAAAAAAGGCGAGGTGCATCGGATCATTCTGACCCGTCCGGCAGTGGAAGCCGGCGAAAGTCTGGGCTTTCTGCCTGGCGATCTGAAGGAAAAGGTCGATCCTTATCTGCGTCCGCTGTATGACGCCCTGCATGAAATGCTGGGCGCGGAAAGTACGGAAAAGCTGATTGAGAAAGGCACGATCGAAATTGCGCCGCTGGCCTATATGCGGGGCAGAACGCTGGATGATGCGGTGATCCTTCTGGATGAAGCGCAGAACACGACGCCAGCGCAGATGAAGATGTTTCTGACCCGGCTTGGGTTTCAGTCCAAGATGATCATTACCGGCGATATCACGCAGATAGATCTGCCCCGCTCTTCGCGCAGCGGTCTGATCGACGCCATCGACCTGTTGGAGGGAATCGACCAGATCGCCGTGCTGCAGCTGAGCAGCGACGATGTGGTGCGGCATCCGTTAGTGCAGAAGATTATCGACCGTTACGCACAGAAGGGGGAATGAATGTGGCAAGAATTCTGTTGATTGAAGATGAGGACAGTATCCGGCATCTGATCAGTTATGATCTGCGCAATGCCGGTTATGAAATTGTGCAGTGTGCTGATGGCAAGACAGCCCGTGATACGGGACTGAGCGAGGCGTTTGATATCATGATTATCGACTGGATGCTGCCGGAAATCAGCGGCATTGAGCTGGTACGGCTGTTTCGCGGCCGCGGCATTGACAGCGTGATGATGATGCTGACGGCCAAGGATGAGGAAGAGGACATTCTGGAAGCGTTTGATGCCGGGGTTGACGATTATATCACCAAGCCGTTTTCACCGCGTGAGCTGCTGGCGCGCATTCAGGCGCATGCCAAGCGGATTCGCAAAACAAGCGCCCGTCAGCTGACGATGGGCAAGCTGATCATGGATCTGAGCCGCCGTGAGGTTACGGTTGCCGGCAAGCCGGTCAGCCTGACCAAAAAGGAATTTGAGCTGCTGGAATACATGCTGCGCAACCCGCAGATCGTGCTTTCCCGTGATAACATCCTGAATGAGATCTGGGATTTTGATTATGATGGTGATACCCGGATCGTGGATGTGCATATCTTCAAGCTGCGTACGAAACTGCAGGGCAGCGGCATCGTGATCCGCTCGCTGCGCGGGGTAGGCTACAAACTGGAAGAGGAAGCATGAGACTGCGCGAGCTGATCATTCTGGCCGCACTGACGCTGTTACTGGGCCTGTTGTGCAGTTTTGGCGTGCTGAGCGCCTGGCTGGCGCTGGGGATGCTGGCGCTGGCTGCCGGCATCCTGTCCTGGTTTGCTCAGGATCAGCTGCGGCAGAATATGAAATCCAAGGAACAGACGCTGCAGACGCAGCTGCGCATTTCCGTCAAGGATGCCTCCTTGAAGGGACAGCAGATCATGACCATTCTGACCAACATACCCTCTCCGCTGGCGATGATGGATTCCTATGGTCATCTGCTGCTGTACAACGAGGGCTTCAGCCGGTTTCTGAGCGAGGAAACCGAGGAACCGCTGACGTATCGCGACAAGCGGATTGACGGTGAGATTGCGCTGTTTCTCAAGGAAGCGTATCTGAGCGAAAGCGCCATGGTGCGCAACATTCATTTTAACGGCATCGATTTTCAGTGTCTGTCGGTACCCATTCAGGAGAAAGGACGGTTTACCGGCTGTCTGCTGCTGTTTCAGGACATCACCCAGGCGATGGAAAAGGAACGGATGCAGAAGCGGTTCATCGCCGACGCTTCCCATGAGCTGAAAACGCCGATTGCGGCGATCAAGGGCATGATCGAAATCCTGAACCGTGATGATTTTGACGACGAACCGACGATGAAGGAATTTCACCGCCAGATTCAGAAGGAAACCCAGCGGCTGGAAAACATTGTCGCCGATCTGTTGCAGCTGTCACGGCTGTCGATGAACCGGATGCTGCTGGACCGTCAGCCCTGTCAGGTCAGCGAGCTGTTTGAGAATCTGATCAGCGAGGTCCGCCATGAGGCGCGCCAGCGCCAGGTTCAGCTGGAGGTGGATGTTCAGGTGAACCGGCCGTTTTCACTGGATGCGCAGAAGATGCATCAGGCGCTGGCCAATCTGGTGACCAACGCGCTGTATCACAGCGGCGCTACGATCATCCGCCTTTCCGCCTACATGCAGAAAGGACGGCTGATGCTGGCGGTCAGCGACAACGGCTGCGGTATCGATCAGAAGCATATCGACCGGATTTTCGAGCGATTTTACCGGGTGGAGCCTTCCCGCAGCCGTGCCAATGGCGGCAGCGGGCTGGGACTGGCGATTGTCAGAGCCATTGTCAACGCTCACGAAGGGGAGATTGAGGTGACCAGCGAACTGGGCAAGGGCACCCGTTTCTGCATTAGTCTGCCGGATCGCAGCTGAGATCATGACGGAATGTGAAACACAACTGGCCAAGGCCAGTTTTTTTATGTTCATGATGATTCTTAACGGTTTTTTAACAATGGGTTCATACTCAATTAACAGAAGAGAAGTACACTGGGAGCTGTTCAGGAAAGGATGAATGAAATGAAAAAACTGACAGCTTTGCTTCTTGCGGCTATGGTCATGATGACAGGCTGCTCGTCCGCTCCGGCTTCTGACAACGGATCTGATGCGACGGCAACGCCTTCCACGTCCACAGCGGCGACGATTAATGTTTATACCCGTGACGCGACGTCCGGAACCCGTGAGGCTTTTGAAAAAGCCGGGGACTTTGAAGGAGAACTGACTTCCTCGGCGATCGAGGTTTCCAGCAACGGCGATATGGCGACCCGTGTCGGCGCGGATGAAAACGGCATCGGTTATGTTTCCCTGTCGACGGATTTTGCGGCCAACGGCGTGACTCCGCTGAGCTTTGAGGGTGTGGAACCAAGCGAGGAAACCGTACTGGATGGCACCTATGGCATGCAGCGTCCGTTCATGTTCGTTACCCGGGCTTCCGGCGATTATGAAAGTGATGAAAAAGAACAGCTGATCGCGGCGTTCCTGGATTTTTTACAGAACTCCACTGAAGGCATGCTGGTAGTCGAAAGCGCTGGCGGCGTAGTGGATCCGGAAAGCGGAACGGCCTGGGCTGAACTGGCGGCCAATCATCCGATTGTCAACCAGGACAACTCTTCCATCACGATCGCAACCTGCGGTTCGACTTCGGTTGAAGGAACGCTGAGAGCGGCGCTGGAAGCTTTCCAGCCGCTGGCCGGCAACTTCCAGTTCACGATGAATCAGACTGGTTCGGGCGATGGCTACAAGCGTGTTCTCGGATCTGAGAAAGATGGCGCCAACCGCGCGGATATCGGTTTCGCTTCCCGTGCTTTCAATGAGGATGAAGATGTGACGACGGCGATGGTTTCCGGCCAGTACTGCATTGACGCGGTAGTCACGATCGTCAACGATGCGAACGAAGGGGTAACCAATCTGACTCAGCAGCAGGTTCATGATATCTTCACAGGAGCGATTACTTCCTGGGATGAGGTAGAATAAACCGGCGTAATTCCATACTGCTGCAAAGCCGCTTCACCGGCCGCATGGCTACAGGGGAGCGGCTGATTTTTTAGGAAGGATGATTTTATGGATGGCAATCTGAGAGACTGGATCAAACCGGGACAGGCTGTCAGAAAACAGAAAACAGACCGGGCTGTCAGGACGATTTTCTTTCTGGCGGCGCTGGTTTCCGGCAGCTGCATCGTGCTGATTACCGCGTTCATTCTGATGAAGGGAATTCAGCCGTTTCTGCCGGGCTATGCCTATGGAACCGTGTCGCTGACGGACTTTCTGTTCGGTTCGCTGTGGCGGCAGGATCAGGGGATCTACGGCGTCGGCTTCATCGTGATCAACACGCTGATTTCGGCTTTTGGAGCGTTGCTGCTGTCATTTCCGGTTTCGGTATTGACGGCATTGTTTATCGTTAAGATCGCGCCGAAAGCGATCAAGCCGGTAATGAAGACGGTAGTGGAACTGCTGGCCTCGATTCCCAGCGTCGTCTACGGTGTTTTCGCTTCCGGCGTCATTACCGCCATGGTCCGGGCGCTGGCGGCGTCTGTGGGAGTCAGCACCGCCGGCGGCAGCTCTCTGTTGGCAGTGATTCTGCTGCTGGCCATCATGATTTTCCCGACCATCACTTCGCTGTCGATTACAGCGATTGAGGCGGTGGACCATGATCTGGAACTGGGATCGCTGGCGCTGGGAGCGACGGCGACTCAGACCAATTTTAAAGTGGTGCTGACCAGCGCCAAATCCGGTATTTTTGCCGGCGCGATTCTGGGAATTGGCCGCGCTTTCGGAGAGGCGACGGCGGTGGCCATGGTCGCCGGCAACAAGCTGTTTGGCCCGACCTTCAATCTGTTTGACATCACCCGGACGCTGACCTCGACGATGCTGGCGGGACTGAAGGAAACAACCGGACTGGATTATGATATTCGATTCTCTGTCGGTCTTGTACTGATGGCGGTCATTCTCTTTTCCAATCTGATTTTGAATCTGGTGAAGAAGAAAGTGGGGAATATGGATTGAAAAGCAATCTGATGAAACGGAAGATCAGCGACGGCTTTCTGCAGTTCCTCACCGGACTCAGCAGTTTTCTGGCGGTTGCGGTGCTGGCCGGATTGTTCTATTATATCTTTTCCGAGGGCGTATCGACGATCAACTGGAACATGCTGCGCGGGGATTACTGGTCTGTCAGCAAGATTGTCGCCTTTGATGAAGCGGCCAATCAGCCCGGCAGCTATCCGCGGCCGCAGGGGCTGGATGAATCCGTTGCCTGGAGTGAGAAGTGGGGCGTCGGCTTTGTCGATGTGGTCTCCCATGAAAAGGAAGAACTCGTTCTGATTGAAATGGTAGCGGAAGATTCCCCGCTGCGCAGCGCCTATGATACCAGCGCCGGCGCCAGTCAGGGACAGAGTGTGGACATGACGACGGGGCTGCAGGTAGAGAAGCTGGATTATACCGACGCGCAGGGAAAGGCCAACTTTACCGGCATGCTGCGCTCGGCTACCGCGGCAGAGGTGGCGGAAACGCTGGATCAGCAGGCCGCCCATCTGACTTCCATCTTTGTCAAGACGCCAGGCGGGGGGATCCGCGGCTCTCTGATCACCACCGCGTATCTGATCGTGGTATCGCTGCTGATCGCTTTGCCGATCGGCATTGCCAGCGCCGTCTATCTGACCGAGATGGCGCAGAAAAACAAAATGAATTCGCTGATCCGCACCGGCATTGAAACGCTGACCGGCGTACCGTCGATCGTCTATGGCTTAATGGGCGTCAGCGTTCTGTTTCCGATTACGGCGCTGATGGGAGCGACCACCACCAACATCATGCTGGGTGCGCTGACGATGGCGATCATTCTGCTGCCGACGATTATCCGTTCGACCGAGGAAGCGCTGCTGGTTGTTCCGAAAGGACTTCGCGATGCTTCGCTGTCGCTGGGAGCCAGCCAGACGCAGACCATTTTCAAAATTACGCTGCCCTGCGCCATGCCGGGAATTCTCAGCGGCGTGTTGCTGAGTATCGGCCGGGTTGTCGGGGAATCGGCGGCGCTGATCTATACGATGGGAACTTTTATCAACGACAGTCCGGGACTGCTGAAGCAGGGAACCTCGCTGGCGGTGCATATCTGGTCAATCATGTCCGGCGAACAGCCGAACTATGAGCTGGCCTGCGCGATTTCCATCATTATTCTGGTCTTCGTGCTGATCCTGAATATTGCGGTGAAGCTGTTGACCCGCCGGCTGCAGAAAAGCTGGCATTAGAAAGGAAGGACAACATGGAAACCTGTTTTGAAGTCAAGAACCTGAATCTTTACTATGGGGAGAAACAGGCGCTGAAAAACCTGAATCTGACGATCGGAAGGAACCGGGTAATGGCGCTGATCGGACCTTCCGGCTGCGGAAAGTCCACCTTTCTTCGCTGTCTGAACCGGATGAACGACCTGATTGAAAACTGCACGATCAGCGGAGAGATTGATCTGGCCGGACAGAATATCTACGATCCGAAGATGAACGTCGTCGATCTGCGGACGCGGGTTGGCATGGTGTTTCAGAAGCCGAATCCGTTCCCGATGTCCATTTTCGACAACGTTGCCTATGGCCCGCGCTGCCAGGGAATCCGGGATAAGAAAGTGCTGAGTCAGATTGTCGAACGTTCGTTGAAGGCGGCGGCGCTGTACGAGGAAGTCAGCGACCGGCTGCATGATTCGGCGATGGGATTGTCCGGCGGGCAGCAGCAGCGGCTGTGCATTGCCCGGGCGATCGCGATGGAACCGGAAGTCATTCTGATGGACGAGCCGACCTCGGCGCTGGACCCGATTGCGACTTCCAAGATTGAAGAGCTGATCGAAGAGCTGAAAAAGACGTACACGATTGTCATCGTGACCCATTCGATGCAGCAGGCGTCGCGTGTTTCTGACGATACGGCCTTCTTCCTGCTGGGCGAAATCGTGGAAGTGGACGAAACGCGCAACATCTTCTCCCAGCCGAAAGACAAGCGGACAGAAGACTACATTACCGGACGATTCGGATAATCCGGACAGGAGGATGAAAAAATGAAAATGGATGATTCTCTCGCCTATTTCCAGGATCTGATCATTGAAATGTACCGCAAGGTTCGCGCGATGCATGTCATTGCCCTGGAGATCATCAAAAGCGGAGATAAGGAAAAAGCGCTGCAGCTGATTAAGATGGACGATTTTGTCAATCATTATGAAGAAGAGATCAACGATCAGGCGCAGGAAGTGCTGGCGCTGCTTTCGCCGGTAGCTACGGATCTGCGCAAGGTCATTGCCGGTATTAAGATCGCTTCGGATCTGGAACGGATTGGGGATTACGCCAAAAACATCGCGGAGTATATCATCAAAAACGGACCGCTGGATCAGGAATTCATCGTTCAGCAGGCCGATCAGATTGGTTCGGTTTTCATTGAGATGCTGGATCAGACGATGGAAGCCTATGCCAATGGCGATGTGAAGAAAGCGTATGTGATTCCGCAGCAGGATGAACAGATCAACGAGATGTTTGCCCGTCTTTCCCAGCAGATTGACGACCGGATTCATGCCGGTGAAAATCTGGGCGCCGTTGTGCCGCTGGTGGGCATGCTGCGCAATTTCGAGCGGGCTGGCGATCACACTAAAAACCTGTGCGAACATCTGATTTATCAGGTCAAAGGACAGCATATTGATTTCGGATGAGGGAAGGCTGACAGCGGCGGCTGTCAGTTTTCTTTTGGCGTGAGCGCGCATTGACATCGACGGCGCTTGTCCGATATACTGGTTGTGATTCGATGGGGTGACAACAATGAAAAAAGTTTTT